>NZ_CAINTR010000134.1 GCF_903853455.1 uncultured Magnetospirillum sp. | reverse complement strand
GGGCCGTTTGTCATGCCGCCGCCCGCTGGGGCCGGTCTCCAGTCGGGGCTCCGCCCCTCCTTACGTCCGGCCCCAGCGGGCAATCATACCGGCCATCATAGTTGTCGCTCAACCGGCCAAGATAATTGTCGGCGGCGAGGCGCAATCAGGTGTGCGTACAATCCCAGCAGCAAGCCAGTGGGCCCGACCTCGGACTGGGTGTCAAATCCGCTGAACGAGGTCGCGGTGCCGACGGTCACCGTGACGCCGCCCTGCCGCGCTAGAGGCGTCTCTCGTGGTCGGCAACAGTACGAGCATCCTGTGCGATTTCAACCGGCCGAGGCCGTAGACGCCCCGCGCGGCCCACCGCTATAGCAGCGCAACGGGCGCAACGCCCATCCCGGACACGCGCCCTCGCCGAAGCGAGAGCCGTATGGACCAAGCCTCCAAGATCAGCGGAAAAATGGGGTCACAAACAAAATGGGGGCAGAGTCCTGTTATTGACGCTCCCCATTCCCACACCAGCCCTCTCCCCTACTGTATTCACACATCGTTTCCAACGATATCAACGCGTTGATCCATAACCTCGTCATGGCCGGGCTTGTCCCGGCCACCCACGCCGTGCCGCAATATAAACGTTCCAAGTGCGGACGGGCGTGGATACGCGGGACAAGCCCGCGCACGACGACAGAACGTAGTTCGAGAGACGAGATGTGTGAATCCCGTAGCCCTCAAGGGAGAGGGAGGTCTGATTACCCCTCCAGCGCCTTCAGCTTGGCGGCGGTCACCAGGGTGATGCCCTTTTCGGTGCGGTGGAAGCGGGACGCGTCCAGGGCGGGGTCTTCGCCCACCACCAGACCGGGCGGCACGACGCAGCCCTGGTCGACGATGCATTTGCGCAGGCGGGCGTGGCGGCCGATATCGACGCCGGGCAGGATGACCGAATCCTCCACCACGCAATAGCTGTTGACCCGCACATTGGAGAACAGCATGGCGCGGCGCACGGTGGCGCCCGAGATGATGCAGCCGCCGGCCACCAGGGAGTCCACCGCCATGCCGCGGCGATGGTCGGAGTCGAACACGAACTTGGCCGGCGGCGACTGGGCCTGGTCGGTCCAGATCGGCCAGTTCTCGTCATAGACGTTCAGCGCCGGGGTCACGGTGGTGAGGTCGATATTGGCCTCCCAATAGGCGTCGATGGTGCCGACGTCGCGCCAGTAATGCTCGCGGGCGCCCTCGTGCATGACGCAGGAATGCTGGAAGTGGTGGGCGACGACGCGGTGAGTCTTGACCAGGGCGGGGATCAGGTCCTTGCCGAAATCGTGCGAGGTGCCGGGCGCGGTGGCATCCTTGACCAGACTGTCGAACAGCAGCTGGGAATTGAAGATGTAAATGCCCATGCTGGCCAGGGCCAGATCGGGGCGGCCGGGCATGGGCTGGGGATGGGCCGGCTTTTCATCGAAGCGGATGATGCGGTTGTCGTCGTCCACCGCCATGACGCCGAAGCCCTTGGCGGTCTCCAGCGGCACCTCGATGCAGGCCACCGAGACATCGGCATGGCTGGCCAGATGCTGGGCCAGCATCTTGCCGTAATTCATCTTGTAGACGTGGTCTCCGGCCAGCACCAGGACGTGTTCGGGCTTGTGGGCGCGGAAGATGTCCAGATTCTGGTACACCGCGTCGGCGGTGCCCTTGTACCAGTTCTCGCCGACGGTGCGCTGCTGCGCCGGCAGCAGTTCGATGAACTCGTTGAACTCACCGCGCAGGAAGCCCCAGCCGCGCTGGATGTGCTGCAGCAGCGAGTGGGCCTTGTACTGGGTCAGCACCCCGATGCGGCGGATGCCGGAATTGATGCAGTTGGACAGGGTGAAGTCGATGATGCGGAACTTGCCGGCGAACGGGATGGCCGGCTTGGCGTGCCAGTCGGTGAGGTCCATCAGGCGCGAGCCTCGCCCGCCGGCCAGGACCAGGGCCAGGGTGCGCCGGAGCCGCTCGGTCACTTCGAGGTCGATGCCGTTGGCTCTGTCCGCAGGATCGAACATCAGTCACCTCTTGGACGTGGTTATCGACGGTCCGGGGAGTTCCCCCTGATTTCCGGTGACGGTGCCATAAAGCGGATCGGGGCACAACCGCCCCCGGTTGGGGTCCTCACCATCCCTCAGTTTCTGCTTGCCTAAAAGAATCGGTGTGTGATTCAAGGATTCCGCCCTTTGATCGAGCGGAGGCGGTGGGATGGGTGGGATTGAGCACGTTGCAGTTGGGATCATTGCGGATCTCGAGGCGAAGT
>NZ_CAINTR010000133.1 GCF_903853455.1 uncultured Magnetospirillum sp. | reverse complement strand
GCCAAGGCTGGCGGGATCGCCCGCAGCACCTTTTTCGAGGCCCGCAAAAAGGCCGTGGCAGCCGGTCGGGTGATCGAGCGCGAGGGGCGTTTCGTCGCCACCACCGAATGAGGGCCGTTGGTTTGCGGCGGACTACGGCGGACTCTGTCTGCCGCAGTCCATTCGCCAGGACGAAGCATTGCTCGGCAGGACGCGACGGCGATGTGCTGGCGGATGGGACGATCGCGCGGGCCAGTCGGATCGGGGGCGGTGCCGCTGGAATGGCATTCGAAGGGCTGTGCCCTTCACCCCAATTTTGTTTTCCGGCCTTGACGGACAGCGGCAGACAATGTCTGCCAGTTTGAGCCGTGGCGCAGGGAACCCGTTGAGCAAGTCTGCCAGGGCGGCTGGTTAAGGCGCAAGTGCCGTGGTAGTAAAGATCAGCCGTTTCGGATGCCGGTGTTGGAGGGGGATTTTCTGCGATGACCGAACTGACCTTCAAGGGCAAGGAGTTCGTTTACAACCATCACCTGGCTGTTCCCTTCCGCCCGCTGGTGCCCGATCCCGAAAAGTCGATTGGCGATGGCCGGCTCGACGGAAATCTCATCATCCACGGCGACAATCTTCACGCCCTGAAATCGCTGCTGCCGATCTATGCCGGCAAGGTCGATTGCGTATTCATCGATCCACCCTACAACACCGGCAACGAAGGCTGGTCCTATAACGACAACGTTAATAGCCCCATCATGCGGGAATGGCTTGCCAGCAATCCTGTCGGGGCCGACGACGGACTGCGCCACGACAAGTGGTGTTCGATGATGTATCCACGCCTTCGCTTGCTCCATGAGTTGCTTAGCGAAAAAGGTAGCCTCTGGATGACGTTGGACGACAACGAAATCCATCGGGGGCGAGCGATTCTTGACGACATCTTTGGTGAAGATTTCTGCGTCGGACAGTTGGCGTGGCAAAAGCGAACTTCACGCGAAAACCGGGCTGCGTTATCGCCGAGCATTGACCATCTAGTGGTTTATTCCAAGGCTCTTCCAGAATCGTGGCGGTTGCTGCGCAACCTGCTGCCGCCAGATGGCGATGGGTTAGGTAATCCAGATAATGATCCTCGGGGAGAATGGAAATCGATCCCCTTTTCCGCCCAAGGATTTCGTAAAAATCAGGTTTATCCCATCACCACTCCGACTGGGAAAGTCTTGGAGCCACCGAAAGGTCGCTGCTGGGGGGCAACCGAACCTGAATTTGAAAAACTGAAAAACCTGGGGTTGATTTATTGGCCGAGGAATGGTGATGGTCGCCCGAGAGTTAAAGGTTTTCCCGAAGACGGCCAAGGCTTGGTGCCGGACACCCTCTGGCTCGCATCAGAGGTTGGTGATACCGAGGCTTCGAAGAAGATGCTTCTCGAAATCTTTGCGGATAAGGCCGACTTAGCGTTTCACGCTCCCAAACCTCACCAGTTAGTCCAGCGTGCGATAACTATTGCCACAAAGAAGGATGCGATCGTCCTAGACTCGTTTGCGGGCACCGGCACCACCGCTCACGCTGTCCTTGCCGCAAACAGGAAGGACGGCGGCAACCGCCGCTTCATCATGGTTGAATGTGAGGACTACGCCGATACGCTGACTGCCGAACGTGTCCGCCGCGTCATCAACGGCTATGCCTTTACCGGCACCCAGCGCGAGGAACTGTTCCGCAAGTCGCTGACCTTCACCGACCTGCGCCGTGCTGACCGCCTGTTGGACGAGGTTCAGGGGATCGAGAACCTCGAAAGCCACCGCTTCGACGAAATCAAGAAGGTGGTCAAGGACGGCGAGTTGATCGTTTCCGGCGAGAAGCGCGTTGAGGAACGCACCGAGGGCCTTGGCGGCACCTTCACCTTCTGCACCTTGGGCAGCGCCGTCGAACTTGACCGCCTGCTGACCGGCCAGGAGTTGCCGTCGTTCGGAACGTTGGGATCGGTGCTGTTCCATATCGCCACCAATCAGCCGTGCGATCTTTCGCTCATGGATGCCGACACCGGCTACCTTGGCGAGTCCGACGCCTTCCATGTCTGGCTGATCTACAAGCCGGAACTCGATTTCCTGAAATCCCGCGATGCCGCGCTGACCTTGACCAAGGCCGAGCAGTTGGCGGCGGCCAAGCCGCCCGGCAAACGTCATTTGGTGTTCGCCGCCGCCAAGTTCGTGTCGCAGCGATTGTTGGACGAACGCAAGTTGCCGGTCGAACACGCCCCCCTGCCCTTCGCCCTTTACCGCATCGAGCGGACCTGATCGGAGCCGCCTTCCATGATCATGCGGGAACTGGACTATCAGGATCGGGTGCTACGGACCTTCGACGCCTATTTGGCCGAACTGTCGGAACAGCGGAAACGCGCCGACAAGATCGCGGACCTTGCAAGCCAGCAGCCCGATCTCGGGCTGACGGTTCCTGACTTCACCGAGACGACGTGGGCCGCCATGCGGAGCGCTGGCCGGCTGCCCGCATCCCGCGCCGCCGCCCGGTTCAGCCCGAGAACGGATGGGTGCGGGCACCCCGTGCCCAATGCGGTGTTCAAGGTGCCGACCGGGGGCGGCAAGACCTACCTTGCCGCTTCGGCGCTGTCCCGCATTCTGGGGGCCTATCTCGGGCGCAATACCGGCTTCGTGCTGTGGATCATGCCCAACGAGGCGATCTACACCCAGACCAAGAAGCAGTTGAACGACCGACAGCATCCCTATCGGCAGATGCTCGACCGTGCCGCCGCCGGCAAGGTCAAGATCATGGAGAAAGACGACCGCCTCGACGCCCGCGACGTTGAGGCCAACCTTTGCGTCATGCTGCTGATGTTGCAATCGGCCAACCGCCAGACCAGGGAAGCGCTGCGGCTGTTCAAGGATCGCGGCAACATTCAAGGCTTCACGCCCACGGAAGGAGATGGCGAGGCACACCGGGCCTTGCTCGATCGGGTGTCCAATCTCGACGCCTATGCCCAAGCCGACGATTTTTGGCCGGTGGTCAAAGACTCGCTGGGCAACGCGCTTCGGATCATCCGCCCCATTGTCGTGATGGACGAAGGCCACAAGGCCATTTCCGATCTCGCCTTCGAGACGCTTTACGGCTTCAATCCCTGCTTCGTGCTGGAACTGACCGCCACGCCCAAGGACAAGCAGCCGCGCGACCGGAACCAGCCGACCATCTTCTCGAACGTGCTGGTGGAGGTATCGGGAACCGACCTCGATCGCGAGGGCATGATCAAGATGCCCATCAACCTCATGGTCAAGGGTGGCGAGGATTGGCGCGACACCTTGCGAGCGGCGAAAGAGCGCCTGGACGAACTGGCCGCCCATGCCGACCGCTTGCGCGCCGACCGCGACCGCTATATCCGCCCGATCATGCTGGTTCAGGTGGAAAGAACCGGCAATGATCAGCGCGACGGCAACCACATCCATGCCTTGGATGCCAAGGAATGGCTGATCCAGGCCGGTCTTTCCGAGCGGGAAATCGCCATCAAGACCGCCGATACCAACGACCTTTCGGCGCCCGAGAACCTGGACTTGCTTGCCCCGACATGCCCCGTCCGCGTCATCATCACCAAGCAGGCGTTGCAGGAGGGGTGGGATTGCCCGTTCGCCTACGTCCTGTGTGCTCTTGCGGCCAGCACCAATCTGTCGGCAATGACCCAACTTGTTGGACGTATCCTTCGGCAACCACACGCCGATAAGACCGGCGTGGCCGCGTTGGATGAATGCCATGTCGTCTGCCATCACGTCGATACCGGCGCCGTGATCAACGCCATCAAGGCCGGCCTTGAAGAAGACGGGATGGGCGATCTGGTCAAGCAGATCGTGCCCGCCGAAGGGGATGGGACTGGCGGCAAGAAATCCCGCACCGTTCCCCGCCGCGAGAAGTTCCGAGGCATCGAGATCTATCTGCCGCGCGTGCTGCGGATCGAGGGAACCGCCGCGCGACCGCTCGATTACGAACAGGACGTTCTATTCAGCCTGGATTGGGCCAGCCTGGACCCGACCCCATTGGCGGACAAAATCCCCGCGAACGCTCATGCCGCCGAAACCCAGTTGAAGCGAATTCGTCTTGGTGATGACGGCGGCGAACTCATCATCGACGAGGACGTGGGCCACACACCCGAGGCCCAGCGGTTCGATCCAGCCTACGCCGTGCGAATGATTGCCGACGTGGTGTTCAACCCCTGGGTAGGCCGGGAAATCGTCGGATCGCTGGTGGCGGCGCTACGGTCCAACGGCTTCGACGATGCCAAACTTGGCGCGCTGTCCGGCCTGATCGTCGAGAAACTGCGCCAATGGCTCATTGAACAGCGCGACGCCATGGCCGAGACGCTGTTTCGTGCCGAGGTCGCTGCCGGTCGCATCCAGTTCCGCTTGCGCACCGATGGCGAGAACTGGCGGATGCCCCACGACATGCTCACCGACCAGCCGGACACCGCCCGCCAGTTGCTACGCAAGTCCGGCGGCCTGTTGGAAAAAAGCCTGTTCGCCCCGATTTACGAAGCCGACTTCACCAGCCAGGACGAACGGGACATCGCGGTCTATCTGGACGAGGACAAGGCGTTGTCATGGTGGCACCGCAACGTGGCCCGTGCCGGCCAGTTCCATGTCCAAGGCTGGCGCAAAGATAAGGTCTATCCCGATCTTATCTTCGCCCTTCGTCGCGATGATAAAAGCGATCGCTTGGTGGTGTTGGAGATGAAGGGCGAACACCTGTCCGGCAACCCCGACACCGAATACAAGAATGACCTGTTGAGGCTGGTATCCGAAGCCTATCGGTTCGAGCAGATCACCGAGGCGGGCCGGCTGGAACTGGTGATGGAGGCCGGCACCACCGTCGAAAGCGACCTCGTGCTCATGCCCGATTGGCCGACCCGTATTCCCGGCGAGTTCCTGACGAACTGATCGGCAACCCCGCCCGCCCCCTCTACTCGATCCCCAGGCGGGCTTCCAAGGCGGCAATTCGAGCCTCGAACTCATTCCGCAATGCCGTAAGCCGATCTTCGGCCACAGGAACCGGCGAGGTAGTCAGGTAGTGATCGACGGCGGCTTTGATGATTTCGCCGATGGTTGTCCGCCGCTCGTCTGCCGCTACCTTCACCTTGGCCTGAAACGCCCCATCCAGCCCCCGGATCGTCAGACGTAGGCCACCATTCTTTGCCTCAGTCATCGAGTCCGCCTCCGTCCGCCCACCTCCGCTACCCGTCCGCCCCTGTCTGCCGGCGGCAGACGTTGGCAACAAGACTCTGGCGGCCTTTGCCGCCTCTATTGCGGCCTTCTTCTCGGCCTTCTTCGCGGCCTTCCTGGCGGCCTTATCCGCAATCATCTTTTCCACCACCTTGCCGCGCACGGCCGCTTTCGCCACGTCCTCCGTCTCCGGTAGCACGCGTCGGGGCGGCAGGTCGAGGTGCTCAACTCCGTCCAACAGACGCCCGGACTTCTTCCCCCCAACCTCGTTGCCTTCGTCGTCGAAACTACCCCATTGTTTGAAATAATATCTGGCCGTGTTGCCACACTGATCGCGCAATGACTCCGCCCAAGCGGGGTTCATCGCCCTGGCGTTACCGCCCTTCTTCGTTTTTTCGCCCGCACATATGACCCAGTTGCACTTGTCTGGACCGAGGTAGTGGGGAATGCGAAGTTCTCCGAGGAGCGGTTCGCACGACAGAAAGCGAACGGGCGCCGGGATTTCGAGCAAGACCGGGATACGGATATCCGCGAACTGCTGGTTATCGACGGTGGTGCCCATCCAAACATTTGAAGGCCATTCACCGTCGATCCAAGACGAGGGGACCATGCGCTTGACGTTTTCAATTCGTTTCGTCAGCAACTGCCAATCTAGGAACGGGGTCTTGGCGATCAGATCCCAGGTATCCTTACGCCAAATGTCCAGCGCAGGATCTTGATCTTCGAAAATGTCGCAAAGGCTGGCACAGAACACCCGGATCGATTTTCCTCGAAACGCAGCCAGAGCGTTCCAATCGAGGGGGTATTTCCATACGGACGTGCCTGTCCGCCTGCGCTTTTCGTTCGGCCCCCAACTTACCTTCGTCGCCTTCCGGTTTTCATCCTGCATCGTCCGGGCATAGCATCGCTGACATGCCGGAGACGTGATGCGGCGCGTCCCTCCCTCAATATTTGGATCATCAATAATGGTATAGGCGACCTGGCACCCAATCCACGGATTGAACGTCGCATCCGTCCAGGTAATCCCAGTTCCAAAAGCCATCAGGCACTCCTGTCAGCCATTGTCTGCCGCCCGGCAGACGCTAACTACCTCTGCCGCTTGGTCGCTTTACCAAACGCTTCCAGAGGAACCATCTTTTCGGGCCGCAGCCGCCCGCCCAGTTCCGCCTCCAAACGCTCGCTGGCGGACATCTTGTCCCAAGCCGTCTTGGCCTCGTCGAACTCCCGTTGGACCACCCGCCTTACTTCGATATCGAGCACCTCGAAAACTTTTTTGACAAAGTCCTGATGAGGTGTCGAGCCAAAGTCCATCCATGCACCAACGTATCTCTCTATCTCGGATCGTGCGCATTGCAGGTTATCGCCCGAAGCACGCTCAACCAATCTTATCCTGAACATAAATTCATCAATATTTTCTCTCGTAATCGCGCCCATCTCAGCAACAAGCATCAGACAACCGATTTTTTTGGTCGTTTCGGTCATATAAGTCCCATCGTCTTTCACGATTTGAAGCTCTTCCGGCGCGGCGCAATCCTCAAAGTTTAATTTTCTAGGCATGCGATCCCCCCCCCCATGATTTGTCCGCCAGACGCGGACATTGGCAGACGTGAAACCTCTGGTGCAGGCTTGTCAGCCGTTCTCCGCAATGATGTGCAGTGCCGCCGGGATCGGCATGTCGTCCGGAGCGTTCTTGCCGGGGTTGGCATCTTCCCAGGCCTGGACCGGATCGTATGGACGGAACAGAACCCCGCCGGTCTTCATGGTGGCCTGCTGCTTGGGGCCATACAGCAATGCCGACTGGTGGGCTTCGACCAGACGGGGCAGACTGGCCTTCCCCCAAGCGATCAGCACGCTTCCGGCGGGCGCGCCGGTTTCTCCGCCCTCGCCGCCGCCGCGCTTGAATTTGATGCGCCCTTCAAGGAACAGCATGGCCGAAAGTCGACCTTGGTCGAGCCAACGCTGCATCCACTTCGCATCGGTGCGAACGAACACCAGCCCGATGCCGCTGCCGCCGCGCTTGGCGTGGTCAATCGCCTTGTCGATCCATGGATCGATGCCCTTGTAGGGAGGATTGAGCCATACCGTCGATCCCGCCGGCCAATCCTGCTTCAAACCGTCTTCCTTGATGGTGAAGCATTGTGTCGCCGTGTAGTGGTCGAGAGCCGGTGCGCAAGGGTCCAGATCGAACCGTCCCAGCGCGCCCGGTTGAAACCATTCGTGGGGCGTGAGCCATACCTCGGTGCGGACCGATTTCTTCTTTACCGCCGGCTTCTTCGTAGTCGCAACCATGGTTCCCTCCTCGTCCGCCGCTGTCCGTCGCTGTCCGTCGCCGGCAGACTATATCCCCTCGACGGAAGGTGGAATAGCCCCAGGTTGAAAGGGAGACGGCGCACTTAGGCAAACGGGGCAAGCCCGTTTGCGTGCGTCGCCCGCCTACCGGCGGTCGAGGGGACAGCATGGCAATCTTCTCTTTCTCCGTCAAACCACTGGCGGCAGCGAAGGTCGGGCCTGCCGTCGCCTACCAGTCGCGCCAGGTCATCCGCCTAGACGGGGACACCTTCCGACCCAGCAAGACCGCCGGCCTGGTGGCCGAGGGCATCGCCTGGCCGCGTGGTGTCGGCGGCGACATGGTGATCGGCGGAAGGGATGCTCTGTGGTCCGCAGCCCTCGACGCCGAACGTGTGCGAAAGCGCGGGCCAAGGTGCGGCGAACTGCGCCGCCGGGCTGTGGCAGGCCGGACCGCCATCGCCGCGCTTCCCCACGAACTGACCGACGCCCAGCGGCTCGCCTTGGTCCGTGACTTCGCTGATGCGCTGGCCGATCGGCATCGCTGTGCCGTCGATTTCGCCATCCATGCGCCGGACCCATCCGGCGATCAGCGCAACCACCATGCCCACCTCGCCTGGACCGAACGCGCGGTCCGGGGCGACGGCATGGGGGCGAAGGTTCGGGCGTTCGGTGGCAAGGGCCGCGCCGAGGAACTGCGACGCATCCGGCAGGCGTGGGAACGGTGCTGCAACCGCGCCTTGGCCCGTGCCGGGGTGGCGGCCCGTGTCGATGCTCGCACCCTTGTCGCCCAGGGCGTTGCCCGGTCGCCGGGCCGGCATGTCGGGGCAGCCGGGACCGCCGAGGCGCGCCGGGGCGCCGGGTTCCATCGAACCGCGATTGAGTTGGCGCGTCAGGTGCGGATCGCCCGAGACTTGGACGCCCCAGAAGCACAGCCCTGCTGGCGACGGCTTGTCGCCCACTGTCGCGAAGGTGTGCGATCCGGCGTAGCGGAGGGTGATGCTCTCGACCTTGCGAAGAAGGTGCAGGCCGAGGAGCAATTTTTGTTCCGAAAAGGCAGACGCAGGCGGACTCTGTCCGCCATATGGAGGTCAGGGAGTGTCTTGAAGGGGGTGGTGCGGACGATGGTCAGGCTGACCCGCGTCGGTGCCGGGATGGCCGCCCCCCAGCGTCGCCACGAGCCTACCTTGTCGGACCTTCTAGCGACCGTTGCGGCACTGCGAAGCCCTCGTCCGCCGGCAATGATCCACCGCCACCCGGCAGCCCGGCAGCGATGACGGCAAGGCACAGGGTGCGGTCCGTCGCGGAAAGATGATCATCGGCGTCGCGCAGCAAGCCGGCGGCAAGCCGCATTCGCCGCTCCGGGCGGGTCGTTCCCTTCCTCATGTCATCCATGGCGGTCGCGGCAGCGAACGGCAGACAGGCGGCAGACACCTCCCTCTTGGTCATTTGGCGTCCGGCCCTAGACGCGATCCGAACCTTCTCCCGCCAAGTTGCCAATGCCTCGTCCAGCCGGGCGTTTCGCCCGGCGGTTGCCAGCACCCACCTCCACAGCCCCAGATCCGGCCAGCGTTTCGCTCGTGCCATTCGCACCCTCCCTCGCCCTGCTTTTGAAGGATGTAGGGCTGATTGGAGAACTTTAAAGCGTTCTGAACGCTCGGATCGGACCGAGGCGGCCACCCCCATATCGATCCTGTGCAATGGGCGTGGTGCCCGTGCCGACAGGGGAGGAAAACATCATGGGCAAAATCTGTCCTGAGTGCGGAGCGAATACCTATGTCGATGGCGAGTGTGTCGTGGTCATAGACCCAAACAGCGAGAGAGTTCTATTCGAGGAAGACCTCGACACTCGCTTCTGCCCCGAATGCTACTGGGCCGAGGAAGAAAACCCGGAGACATGGCGTCGCTATCACGAGGCCAGAGATGCCGAGCGGGCATCCTACGGTATGGACTGGTGAGGTGGAGGGATCGGCGCACTGGACAGCCGCCCCGAGGTGTAGCACACTCGAAAAGTGGGTGGCGATCTATCGTTCATTCCCAGACGGTTATCCTCCGGAGGATTTGGCGGCCAGCAGGTCCCTCCCCCGGAGCCAATGTATAAAAGGACTTAGCTGGACCCCAGCTAAGTCCTTTTTCATGCCTGCCCGGATTGGAGCAAGTGGCGCGACCGGGCTCGGCCGAATGCATTATCTTCATGATGTGGATTGCCCAAGCCGCCGCCCCCCCTTACACTGCGGCGAAATGTGTTGCGGGAGCTCCTCTATGTCCGACCAGGATCGTATCATTGAACTGACCGCCGCGCTCGCCGACGTGGTGTCCCGCAAGGTGGAGGAGATCAAGAAGGTCACCGGCACCACCCGAATCCTGGCGCTGAACGCCTTGATCGAAGCGGCGCGCGCCGGAGAGGCCGGCAAGGGCTTCGCCGTGGTTGCCGGCGAGGTCAAGCATGTCTCGGAAAGCATCGACGGCATCACCCAGTCGCTGGAAGCCGAGATGGGGGCCGCAGTCGAGGAATTGAGCCGTCTGGCCACCAACATGCAGGCGGCAGCGGCGGCGGTGACCGAGGCGGCGGCGGCCAACACCTTCGAATAAGCCAAGCCTCATTGGCCGAACAGGTGGGCCGCGAAGGGCGGCACCACCCGGAAGGCCATGTGGAATCCATCCTACAGCGACACGACCTGCAAGCCGTTGCGCAAGAACAGCAGCCTGAGCGCTTCGCGTGAAAAGATGGATATGTGGCCGTTGCGCGGCCCCACATACCACCAGTCCTGGCCAAGCGTGTCGAAATCCTCGGGCTGAACCAGGGTGGAAAAGACGACCACCGCCTCCTCCGCCAGGAAGGACGCCAGATCGGCGACGGTATCGTGCGGCCTGGACGAATGTTCCAGGTAGACATGCTGGCGAAAATCATCGTCCGACCAGGAGGCGAACTGATCGCTGAACACGAAACGGCATTGGCGGCAGCGGCGGTAATAGACCGGAATGCCCGACAGCGGCAGTCGCGTTCCGGTATGATCGTGACAGGACTTGGCAAAATCCACCACGCCATAGAGCAAGGCGTCAGCTCCGCAAATTTTGCAAGCGGTGGCGGAAGCATTGACGACAGCCCGCACGGCGACTTCTCCTTTTTACAACCTCGGCGAAGTATGACCTAAAGCGGCCGCCCAGCAAAACCCAACCGCTGGCGTTTGGGTCAACGCGGTGGGATACTGAACGCACCGTTCGCCGAACAAGGCTCCCCGATGCGTGTCCGCTCCGCCCTAAGCCTCGCCGCCTTCCTGGTGATCAGCATGCCGGCCTTCGCCGGTCTCGACGAAGGACTGACCGCCTATCAGCGCCAGGATTGGGTCGCCGCCGCCAAGGAATTCCGGCCGTTGGCCAGCCAGGGCAACGTCGCGGCCCAGGCCCGGCTGGGCAATATGCTGTTCCAGGGACTGGGCGGCCTGCACGACGAGGTCGAAGGGTTGAGGTTGCTCAACGCCGCCGCCAACGCCGGCGATCCCATGGCGCAGCACATCCTCGGCAACGCCTATTTCATCGGCCATGCGGTTCCAAGGGATCCCACCATGGCCCTGGTGTGGTACGGCCGCGCCGCCGCCCAGAATTACGGCGAAAGCCTGTTCGCCCTGGGCGAGATCCATTTCAATGGCCTTGGAGTCGGCAAGGACGAGGCCAAGGGGGTCGAGTTCTACCGCGCCGCCGCCGACCAGGGCTTGCCGGCAGGATTCGAGAAGCTGGCTCAGCTCAGTTGGGATGGCCGCGCCATGCCCACCGACCGCGCCAAGGCGGTCGGCTATGCCCGCCGCGCCGCGGAGTCCAGGCGCCCCGTCGCCCAGTTCATTCTCGGCGTGGCGTTGCTGACCGGCGACGGCGTCGCCAAGGAGCCGACGGAAGCCGTCACCTGGTTCCGCCGCGCCGCCGAGCAGGGCTATCCCCAGGCCCAACACAATCTGGGCGTGACCTATGTCACCGGCACGGGAACCGCCAAGAACATGACCGAAGGCTATTTCTGGCTGGCCCTTGGCGCCGAACGCGCACCACCCAATCTGAAAGAATCCTACGGCAAGGAGCGCGATTCCGTCGGCGCTAAATTGTCACCGGCGGAACTGGAGCAGATTCGCGCCCGCGTCGCGGCCTGGAAGCCGCCTCAGTCGGGCACGGTGACCGTCAGCGTCATCCCCCGCCCCGCCACCGCCGCCACCCCGTCTCTCCCGCCCTCCGCCGTCTCGTCCGGAGCGGTGACCAATCCGCTGCCGCCGGAACCGGTTGTCACCAGGGTATCGGCCGGATCGGGCTTCCTGGTATCGCGGGACGGCATGGTGCTGACCAACGCCCATGTGGTCGAGCAATGCCGCACCATCATCATCAAGCCGGCGGAGGGGGCGACACAGATTGCCAGTCTGGCGGCGAAGGACGCCGGCAACGACCTCGCCCTGCTCAAGACCTCCCTGCGCGGCAACGACGTCGCCCGCTTCCGCGAGGATCGGCCGCTCCGTTCGGGTGACGACGTGGTGGTGGTGGGATACCCGCTGTCGTCGCTGCTGTCGCGCGAGGCCAATGTCACCGCCGGGGTCATCAGCGCCATGGCCGGCCTTCATGGCGACATCCGCCATTACCAGATCACGGCTCCGGTTCAGAAGGGCAATTCCGGCGGGCCGCTGGCCGACACCAGCGGCAATGTGATCGGCATCGTGTCGTCGAAGCTGAACGCCATGCAAATCGCCGGACAGACCGGCGACCTGCCCCAGAACATCAACTTCGCCATCAAGTCGGAATTGGCCCGCAAGTTCATGGAATCCTACTCCGTGGCCTACGAAACCGCGCCGGCCAACAATCCCATGTCGTCCGCCGATGTGGGCGAACGCATAAAGCGGGTCACCGTCTTCGTCGAATGCCGGGTTAACTAGATCTCCTCGACCTCGGCGATACCGGGAATCGAGCGTAACGCGCTCATGAACTTCGCTCCGATAGTGATGGTGCCTCTCAGGCCCAGTTCCACCTCGCGCCCCCCTGCCCGCGCCACGATGGCGATACGGTTGCGCCCCCGCCCCTCGGCGGCGATCAAGGTCTGAAGCTCGCGAATGGGCGCGTCGTTGTCGATGATGACCCGGATGCCGGCCGATGCCTTCTGGGCCTCCGCATCCAGGGAGGACAGGCGCTGGCAGGTCATGCGCAACTGCTCCTCCTCCAGCTTGGCATCCACCTCGATCAGCAGCGGCCCACCGGCGTCGAGCAGTTCCCGCGAGACCGCCAGGGTTTCCGAGAAGCAGGTGACCTCGAACATGCCCGAGGCGTCCGAGAATTGCAGGAAGGCGTAGCGCGAGCCCTTGGCCGAGACCCGCTCCTGCTTGGACAGCAACGAACCGGCCAGCCTCACCCTGCCCTTGCCGCCGGCCTGAAGATGGCGGGGCAATTCGGCGATCTTGAGCACGTTGAGCCGCTTCATGCTCTTGGCATAGGCGTCGAGCGGATGGGCCGACAGATAGAACCCCACCGCCTCGAACTCCTGGTTCAGCCGTTCATGCGGCGACCAGTCGGGGGCGTTTTCCAGCTTGAGAGGAGAGTCATTAGACCCGCCCAACCAATTAATCTGGGCCGATTCTCGTTCGCCGGCAGCCATGGCGGCGTAGCGGGTGATGGTATCGGCGTTCTTGAACAGCCTCCCCCGGTTCTTGTCCACCGAATCGAACACGCCGGCCTTGACCATGTTCTCCAACTGGCGGCGATTGAGCACGCGGGCATCCATGCGGGCGGCGAAATCGCCCATGTCGGTGAAGCGACCGCCCCGCTCGCGTTCCTCCACCAGCGAGGACATGGCCGCCTCGCCCACGTTCTTCAGGGCCGCCAGGGCATAGCGCACCGCCTGGGCGCCGTCGGGCAGCACCTCCACCGCGAAAGTCGGACGCGACGCGTTGATGTCGGGCGGCAGCAGTTTGATTCCCAGCCGGTCCAGCTCCTGGCGGAACGAATTGAGCTTGTCGGTGTTGCTCATTTCATAGGTCATGGTGGCGGCCATGAACTCGGCGGGATGGTTGGCCTTCAGCCAAGCGGTCTGATAGGCGATCAGGGCATAGGCGGCGGCGTGGGATTTGTTGAAGCCGTATTCGGCGAACTTGGCCACCTTGTCGAAGATCATCGACGCCTGCGCGCCGTCGACGCCCCGCGCCACGGCGCCATCGACGAAGGTCTTACGCTGGGCCTCCATCTCCTCCTTGATCTTCTTGCCCATGGCGCGGCGCAGCAGATCGGCGCCGCCGAGCGAATAGCCCGACAGCACCTGGGCGATCTGCATCACCTGCTCCTGGTAGACCATGATCCCGAAGGTCTCCTTCAGGATCGGCTCCAACAGCGGATGCATGTAGTCCGGCTCTTCCTTGCCGTGCTTGCAGGCGATGTAGCGCGGGATCTGGTCCATGGGGCCGGGGCGGTACAGCGCCACCACCGCGATCAGATCCTCCAGCCGGTTGGGCCCCATCTTGCGCAGCACGTCGCGCATGCCGGAACTTTCCAATTGGAACACCCCGGCGGCGTCGCCACGCGACAGCAGCTCGTAGGTCTTGGCGTCGTCCAAGGGAATGGCCGACAGATCGACATTGATGCCCTTGGTCTTCCGGATGTGTTTGACGGCGGTTTCCATCACCGTCAGGGTCTTGAGGCCGAGGAAGTCGAACTTCACCAGACCGGCCGGCTCGACCCATTTCATGTTGAACTGGGTCACCGGCATGTCCGAGCGCGGATCGCGATAGAGCGGCACCAGCTCGTCCAGCGGCCGGTCGCCGATCACCACGCCGGCGGCATGGGTGGAGGCGTGGCGGTAAAGCCCTTCCAGCTTCATGGCCAGATCGAGGAGATGACCCACCGCCTCGTCGCGCTCCTTCATCTCCTTGAGCAGCGGCTCGGATTCCAGCGCCTGCTCCAGGGTCATGGGATTGGCGGGATTGTTGGGCACCATCTTGCACAGGCGGTCGACCTGGCCGTAGGGCATTTGCAACACCCGGCCGACGTCGCGCAGCACCGCGCGGGCCTGGAGCTTGCCGAAGGTGATGATCTGCGCCACCTGGCCGTAGCCATAGCGCTCCTGGACATAGCGGATGGTCTCTTCCCGGCGGTCCTGGCAGAAGTCGATGTCGAAGTCGGGCATGGAGACGCGTTCGGGATTGAGGAACCGCTCGAACAGCAGCCCCCAGCGCAACGGGTCGAGATCGGTGATGGTCAGCGCCCAGGCCACCGCCGAACCGGCGCCGGAGCCACGCCCCGGCCCCACCGGAATATCGTGGGCCTTGGACCACTGGATGAAGTCGGACACGATCAGGAAGTAGCCGGGAAAGCCCATCTGCTCGATGACGTTGAGCTCGAACTCCGCCCGCTCGCGATAGGGCTTGGCGGCATGCTCGCGCTCGTCATCGGTCATGCCGGGCTGGAAGACATGTTTCCACAGCCGCTTCTCCAACCCTTCCAGGGTCTTGTTGCGCAGCACCTCGGCCTCCGTCAGGCCGTCCATGCGGAACGGCGGCAGGATCGGCTTGCGCTTGGCCGCCGCATAGGCGCAACGCCGGGCCACCACCAGGGTGTTGTCGCAGGCCTCCGGCAGGTCGGCGAACAGGGCGCGCATCTCGGCCGGCGACTTGAAGTAATGCTCCGGCGTCAAGCGGCGGCGTTCGTCCTGGGAAACATATGAGCCCGAGGCGATGCAGATCAGGGCGTCATGGGCCTCGTACATGGCCCGGTCGGCGAAGAACGGCTCGTTGGTGGCGACCAGGGGCAGGTCATGCTTGTAGGCGAGATCGATCAGCGCCGGCTCGATGCGGTCCTCGACCTCGAGATTGTGGCGCATGAGCTCCACATAGGTACGTCCGGCAAAGGCCTGGGCCAGCCGCACCAGCACGATCTCAGCCTTGTCCGCCTGTCCGTCCGCCAGCAGGCGCCCCACCGGCCCCGCCGGCCCGCCGGTCAGCACGATCAGACCATCGGAACGGGTTTCCAGGTCGTGCAGGGTCACCTGCGGCGTCTCGCCGGCATCGGTTTCCAGGAAGGCTTTCGACACCAGCTTGAGCAGGTTGAGATAACCGGCCTCGTTCTGGCACAGCAGCACCAGGGAATCCGGCTCCGGCCGGCGACCATCCTTGGAAGGCGGGCCGTCCTCCCGCCTTATGGCGACCTGGCAGCCGACGATGGGCTGGATCCCGGCATCGGCGCAGGAAACCGAGAATTCCAGCGCCCCGAACAGGTTGCCGGTATCGGCGATCCCCACCGCCGGCATGGAAGCCTTCTCGCACAGCTTGATCAGCTGCTTGAGCTTGATGGCGCCCTCCGCCAGGGAATAGGCGGTATGGACACGGAGATGGACGAAGTCGGCGTGAGCAGGCATGGGGGGACAATAACTTAGTTTCGAGGGCGCTCATAGCCGGAGCGCGGGCATCCGACAACTCCCTTAAAGATGGGGCGTCCATACAACAATATGGAATCCGCGCTTTCAACTGCTGCGCGCTCTAAAGTTGTTGCTACAATTTTGTTGATTACTTAAAGGTGCTTATTGACCGCATCACTCGGCATTTTATAGGTGTTATCATGAAGATTACCGTTGAACGTGCTTTTTACGGCAGTTCCCAAAACGACAAGGTTGTGGAAGTTACAGCCTCGGTCCAAGGCCTGTGCGACAACACCTCTGGCACGGACATAGCCATTCCCGTCGCTTCCGCGACGTTCGGGATCTCCGATCCCGATCCGGGGGTCAGGAAGTCACTGGTGGTCAAGTACTCGGTCAAGAACGACCTTGGCAACGGCAGCACGAGCATTTACCGCATGGGGGTGGACGGCACCACGCTCAGCATTCCATGCCAAGGCATCGCCGTAGCCCAGGCGCTGGAAGCCATCTACGGCACTCCCGACGAATTCCTGGATATCACCCGTCAGTTCAATGACTTCCTGGCCATGTATCCGGGAAGCGGCTCGGTCGTGGTCGGCAGCACGGAGTTCTTCAATTTCTTTACCTGCGGCAGCGACCCCGCCTCTGGCGTGCCGAAGAGCCTCTACCTCCACCTCACCTTTTCCGGCTTGGCCGAGCCCAAGTTTCTCTGCGGCAACGATGGCCAGACCATCAGTTGGACAATCGGGTAAGTCCTGGAGAGGGCAAGGCCGGTTTGACCGGCCTTGCCCGCGCCCCATTGGCCTCAGCCCCCCATCACCGCGTGGGTCGCGGCGCCGATTAGAACGATGAAAGTGCCGATCACGCCAGCCTGACGGAATTTCAGCTTTTCCAGCCCGTGGGTCAGGCCATAGGCATGGGACAGGCGGGCCAGCACCAGCAGACTTCCCAGAGCATGGACGGCCCAGAACGGCGAGCCGTTGATCTCGGCCATGGCGATCAGCAGCAGGGCGAAGGGCACGAACTCGGCGAAATTGCCGTGAACGCGGATGGCCCGTTGAAGCTGCTCGTCGCCGCCGTCCCCCAAGGCCGCCTTGGCCCGGTAGCGCTGCTTGATCACCCGAATGGTGAGGACGACGTAGAACACCGCCAGCACGGCGGCATAAAGCGCGACGGTCTTGACGGCCATTCCTCAGCCCTCCACCAGCAAACCATCCTGAAGCCGGATAATGCGATCCATGCGGCGCGCCAGATCCGGGTTATGGGTGGCGATCAGGGCCGCCACGCCGGAACCGCGCACCAGCTTGATCAACTCGTCGAACACGCCCTCGGCGGTATGGGGATCCAGGTTGCCGGTGGGCTCGTCGGCCAGCAGGACGCGGGGGCTGTTGGCCAGGGCACGGCAGATGGCGACGCGCTGCTGCTCGCCGCCCGACAACTGGCCGGGGCGATGCTCGGCCCGCTCGGTCAGGCCCATGCGGCCCAGCAGTTCCATGGCGCGGAGTCGCGCCTTGGACTTGGACTGGCCGGCGATCATCTGGGGCAGCACCACGTTTTCCACCGCCGAGAATTCCGGCAGCAGGTGGTGGTACTGGTAGACGAAGCCGAGATGCAGCCGGCGCAGGCGGGTACGCTCGCCCTCGCTCAAAGCTCCGGCGGCACAGCCGGCGAGCCGGACCTCGCCGCTATCGGGCTTTTCCAGCAGACCGGCGATATGAAGCAAGGTCGACTTGCCGGCGCCCGACGGCCCCACCAGGGCGACGATCTCGCCGCCGCGAATGGACATGTCGGCACCGCGCAGAACGTCCAGGCTGTCCTTGCCTTGGCGGAAGCTGCGCCGGACCTGCTCCAACTGCAACCCATCGGTATTGGCGTCACTCATAGCGCAGCGCCTCCACCGGATCGAGCGTCGCCGCCCGCCACGCCGGATAGATGGTGGCGGCGAAGGACAGGCCCAGCGCCATGAGAACCACCGTCACCACCTCGTCGCTCTCGACCCGCGCCGGCAGTTGGGTCAGGAAATAGATCTCGGCGGCGAACAGGTCGCGCCCGACGATGGCCTGGATGAACTGACGGATCGCCTCGATATGGGTGGCGAACCACACCCCCAGCAGGGTGCCGCACAGGGTGCCGACCACCCCCACCGAAGCCCCCGACAGGAAGAAGATGCGCATGATCATGCCGCGCGTCGCCCCCATGGTGCGCAGGATGGCGATGTCGCGCCCCTTGTCCTTCACCAGCATGATCAGGCTGGAGATGATGTTGAACGCCGCCACCAGGATGATCAGCGTCAGGATCAGGAACATGACGTTGCGCTCGACCTGGATGGCGTTGAAGAAATTGGCGTTGGCCTGCTGCCAGTCATAGATCCGGGCATTGCCGCCGGTCAGGTCGCTGATGGCCTTGCGGGTCTCGGGCACCATGTCGGGATTCTCGAGGAAGACCTCGATCTGAGTCACCGCTTCGGGCATGCGGAAATAGGTCTGCGCCGCTTCCATGGGCATGAAGACGAAGCCTGAATCGTACTCGAACATGCCGACGTTGAACATTCCCGCCACCCGATAGCCGCGCACCCGCGGCACGGTCCCAAACGCGGTGGCGTTGCCCTTGGGCGAGATCAGCGAAACGGTGTCGCCGATGCGAAGCCCCAGCTTTTCCGCCAACCGGTAGCCGATGACCACCGCGTCGTCGCCGGCGAAATCCTCCGGCCGTCCCCGGAAGTTCTTCTGGAAGATCTGGCGAGTCAGCAAATCCTCGGCCCGCACGCCGCGCACGATGGCGCCGGTGCCGCCGGAACTGGAGGTGGCGAAGACCTGGCCCTCCAGGGTGGGAATCACCTTGGTGACACCGGGTAGGCCGCGGATGGAGGCCGCCAGCGGATCGAACCCGGTCATGGGACCGGCATTGCCGTAGACGCCGATATGACCGTTGATACCGAGGATGCGCCCCAGCAACTCGTGACGGAAGCCGTTCATCACCGCCATGACCACGATCAGGGTCGCCACCCCCAACCCGATGCCCGCCAGCGAGAAGCCGGCGATCACCGAGATGAAGCCTTCCTTTCGCCGCGCCCGCAGATAGCGGAACGCCACCATTCGTTCGAACGCGTCGAAGATCATGTGATTTCCTTACCCGATCAGGCGTGCCAGCGCCGATTCCACCGACATTTCGTGCTTCTCGCCCGTAGCGCGGCTCTTGAGTTCAACCACGCCCTGGGCGAGACCCTTGGGACCGGCCACCAATTGCCACGGCAGGCCGATCAGATCGAGATCGGCGAACTTGACGCCGGCCCGCTCGTCGCGGTCGTCGTACAGCACCTCGACCCCGGCGGCGACCAGCTTGCCATAAAGATCGTCGCACACCGAATCACAGGTGGCGTCGCCGACCTTGAGGTTGACGAGGCCGACCTTGAACGGCGCCACCGCCTCCGGCCACTTGATGCCGCGGTCATCGTGATAGGCCTCGATGATGGCGCCGACGAGGCGGGACACGCCGATGCCGTAGGACCCCATCTCGGCGAAGACCGGCTCGCCGTTCTTGCCCTGGACCTGGGCGTTCATGGCCTTGGAATATTTGGTGCCGAAATAGAAGATGTGGCCGACCTCGATACCGCGCGCCTCACGCAGCCGCTCGGGCGGCGGAACGTTGGGGCCGCCCGGTACATGCTTTTCGTCGGTGGCGGCGTACAGGTTGTTGAGCGCCGCCAGATCGATCTCGCCCTTGGCCGCCAGTTCGTCATAGGCGGAATCGTAGAACACGCCGCTTTCGCCGGTCTCGGCCAGGACGTGGAACTCGTGGGTGAGATTGCCGCCGATGGCTCCCGAATCCGCCTGCATGGGGATGGCGGTCAGGCCCATGCGCTTGAAGGTCTTAAGATAAGCCGTGAACATCGCCTCGTAAGACCTTTTGGCGCCTTCGAAATCCACGTCAAAGGAATAGCTGTCCTTCATCAGGAATTCGCGCCCACGCATGATGCCGAAGCGGGGCCGCACCTCGTCGCGGAACTTCCACTGGATGTGATAGAGGATCTTGGGCAGGTCGCGATAAGACCGCACATTGTCGCGGAACAGCTGGGTGATCAGTTCCTCGTTGGTGGGGCCGTACAGCATCTCGCGATCATGGCGGTCGGTGAACCGCAGCATTTCCTTGCCATAGGCGTCGTAGCGGCCGCTTTCGCGCCAGATGTCGGCCGACTGGATGGTCGGCATCAGCATCTCCTGGGCGCCGGCGGCGTCCTGTTCCTCGCGCACGATCTGCTCGATCTTGCGCAACACCTTCCAGCCCAGCGGCAGCCACGAATAGATGCCGGCGGCCGACTGGCGGACCATTCCCGCCCGCAGCATCAGGCGGTGGGAAGCGATCTGAGCCTCCGAAGGGGTCTCCTTCAGGGTCGGCAGAAAAAAGGCGGTAAGGCGCATGGCGGTCCTCGAAACGGCATTGGAAATCCGGCGGGGACTTTAGGCAATGCCGGTCCGCTTGGCAATGTATTGACGCTCTACCTCACGCCCCGCTTGGCACAAGCCTCCGCCAGCTTCTGCTGGTCCTCCGACACCATGGGCTGGTCGTTGAAGGTGAAGCTGTTGCGGGCGATGTCGTATTTCACGGTGCCGACCTTCATCTGGGTGGCGTCCAGCCCCTTGGCGGAAAGACCGGCCAGCGTCCCTTCGGTGGCCATGTTGGTGTCGGTATAGGACTGGCGCAGGGTGGTGTCCTGGCTTTGCAGGGAGGTCAAGGTGCTGTTGTTGGCGGTAATGGCCGCGTTGGTCGAGGTGATCTGGCTGTTGGCGCTGGTGATTTGCGAGGTGTAGACTGAATCGATCTCTTTTTGGCGGATCGAGCGGATGTTGCTCTGTGCCGCGGTGGGGCTCGAGCCGCCGGTGGCTGCGACGTTGGCAGCCTTCTTCGTGTTGTACTCGCTGGTGAGGGAATTCAACTGCGAAGTCTGGGTGGCGAGCTGGCTGGCCAGGGTGGTGGCGGTGGCCTTGGCGGTGGTGATCTTGGCGGTGTTCTGGGAAACCGCCGTCGCGGCGTTCGCCTTCTGCTGATTGGCGATGTTGCGGGTGCCGTAACCGATCGGGTTGATGGTGATGGGAATTTCCAGCACGTCGGGCAGGATCTTCTTGGCGAATTCGGCCTGGGCCGGATCGGCGTCGGCCGATACCACCGGACGGCCACGCACATCCACCCCCGGCTTATAAGCCACGTCCGGTGCCGGCGTGTGCTGGATCAGCCGCGAGCAATCCATCTTGGTGATGGTGATGACCATGGGCGCGGTGCCGCCGACGGCCTGTTGCGCCCCGGCGGGATTGATCCCCAGGCACAGTGTGCCGGCGGCGATGAGACTGACCGTACGGATCATGGTTTGCTCCTTCAGTAAGGGGGGTAGCCCCCGTCGGCTTCGAGAGTTTCGTGGAAACACCGTTTTATGAAACCTTAACAAAAAAAAGGAGTGACGGACGGAAGGGAATTGCGTAAATTACCGTCCAAGCTCGATAAACGGGCAAAATATCCGGTGACCGGCCGCGGCAGGCGGCTTGAGTTTCGGGAGGATCCTCTCGGTCGTCCATGCGAGCGGCCGATATAGAGACGCAGGGATGGCAAGATCAGGAACCTGATCTTGCCATTTGCTTTTTAATTATCCGTAAAACGCCTCGCCAACCCGCATCCAGGGCGGGTCCAACGGCTTGATCCGCGCAAGGACCGGACAGGCCTCGCCATGGGCGCCGGGCAGATAGCCGATACTCATCAGGAACTCGTTGACCACCTCGCCCCCCATGAAGACGAAGCTGGCCTTGAACAGCTTGACCCAGCCGGGCTTGGTCAAGGGATGATGGGCGGCGATCCAGGCGGCGAACGAGCCGTGGCTGTTCCGGATGGCCACAAGCCGCCGGGCGTTCTCGATCACCGCCAGGATCTTGCGGCGATTGCGGATGATGCCGGCATCGGCCATCAGCCGCGCCACCTCCATCTCGCCGTAAGTGGCGACGACAGCGGGATCGAACCCCTCGAAGGCCGCCACCAGGGCGGGCCGCTTCTTCAGCACGATCAGCCAGGACAGCCCGGCCTGGAAGATCTCCAGGCTCAGGCGCTCGAACAGCCCCCGCTCGTCATCGAGCGGGAAGCCGTATTCCCGGTCATGATACGGCCCGTGGACCGGATGATCCGGCGCGATGTCGCAGTACCAGCTCATGTTCATCGTCCCTCAGTCGCCGGGCGCACGCCTCCGCGTGCTTGGCTTTCGCCGCATGAGCGGCGCGCCCTCAACGGGCTAGTCGCTGCGCTCCGTGAGCATGCCCCCGTCAACCTCGGGAGAGCTTAAGCCTGCTCCAACTCCACCAGGGTGCCGATGAAATCCTTGGGATGGAGGAACAGAACCGGCTTGTCGTGGGCGCCGATCCGAGGCTCGCCGTCGCCGAGCACGCGGGCTCCCTTGGCCTTGAGCTGATCGCGCGCGGCCAGGATGTCCTGCACCTCGTAGCAGATATGATGGATGCCGCCGGAGGGGTTCTTCTCCAGGAAACCGGCGATGGTCGACTTCTCCCCCAAGGGGTGCAGCAGCTCGACCTTGGTGTTGGGCAGCTCGACGAACACCACGGTCACGCCATGGGCCGGCTGCGGCACCGGCGCCGAAACCTTGGCTCCCAGCGTATCGCGATAAAGGGCGGTGGCGGCGTCGAGATCCGGCACCGCGATGGCGACATGGTTCAGCTTCCCAATCATAAGCGTCCTCGTTCCCTGATGGTGTGGCAGCAGCTATAACACGGCACATGGGCCGATCCAAAGCCGATGGGCGCTTTACAGAGACGTTTGCGACGGGTAGGACTCCCTCTTCCGCCAAAGAGCGGACGGAGACGCGATCTTGTCGAACGGCGATACGGCCAAGACCTTGAACGACGACCGCCAGGACCATCCGGATTTCGTCCTCATCTGTCATGAGATGGGGCGAACGGCCAAGATCATCAACTCCATTCTGCTGATCCTCCTCCTGAGCGCTTCGGCGGCATGGGTGGTGCTGATGAGCGGCCTGCCCCGCATCGACGGCGCCATGCCCGTGGCCGGCATCCGCCAAGGTGCCGCCATCACCCGCGATTCCCTGGGAGTACCGCGCATCACCGCCCGTTCGCCGGCGGACGCCTATTTCGCGCTGGGATGGGCTCATGCCCAGGACCGCATGTGGCAGATGGAGATGCAGCGGCGTATCGGAGCCGGCCGTCTGGCCGAGATCGTCGGCGAGCCGGGGCTGGCCAACGACCGCTTCATGCGGACCCTGGGTCTTTACGGCCTGGCCGAACGCGCTTTTCCCAAGCTCGACGAGACGACCCGCGACGCGCTGACCGCCTATGCCGCCGGAATCAATGCCTGGATGACGGAAAACAGCTACCGCCTGCCGCTGGAATATGCCGTGCTGGGGCTGACGCCGGAACCCTGGCGCCCCGCCGACTCCATCGTCTGGCAGAAGGTGATGGGGTTGCAGTTGGCGGGAAACTGGCACGACGACGTTCTGCGGGGGCAGTTGAGCCGCAAGCTCGACCCCAAACGAGTGCAGGAACTGTTCCCGGCCTATCCGCAGGATGCCCCGGTCACCCTGTCGCCGGATGGCGGCCGCGCCCTGCTCGAGGCCGAACCGACCGCCGCCAAGCCCATGCCCGCCTCCAACATCTGGGTGGTCGGCGGCAGCCGCACCGATACCGGCAAACCCATGTTGGCCAACGACCCCCATCTGGCGTTCCGCGCCCCTATCCTATGGTATCTGGCCGAGATAGACGCTCCCGGCCTGCGGCTCAGCGGCGCGACGGTGCCGGGAATCCCCTTCCATCTGGTCGCCCATAACCGGCGGATCGCCTGGGGGATCACCGCGACCCAAGCGGACACCGTCGACCTGTTCGTGGAAAAGCCCGTCGGCGCCAACGCCTACAAGACTCCCGACGGATCGAAGCCGTTTCTAAGCCGCGACGACGTCATCCGGGTCAAGGGCGCAGCCGACGTCGGCATCACCATCCGCGAAAGCCGCCACGGCCCGATCATTTCCGATCTGGTCGCCAAGGAGGTGGCCGGCCCCGGCGAGGTGGTGGCCTTCGCCTCCACCGTCCTGGCCGAGGGCGACCTGAGCATGCAGGCGCTGCTTCGGCTGAATCTGGCCAAGGACTGGAACGGATTCGTCGCGGCGCTGAAGAACCTTCAAGCCCCGGTCCTCAACCTGGGCTATGCCGATACCGACGGCAATATCGGCTTTTACACCGCCGGCCAGATTCCCATCCGGAAATCCGGCAACGGCATGGCGCCGGCGCGGGGGTGGACCGGCGAAGGCGACTGGACCGGTTGGGTTCCCTTCGCCAAACTGCCACAGAGCTACAACCCCCGCTCCGGCGTGCTGGTCAACGCCAACAACAAGGTCACCGGCGACAAATACCCCTACCTGCTCACCGCCACCTGGCCCGAAGGCTACCGCGCCCAGCGCATCCAAGACCTGCTGGAGACGCACAAGCCGGTGGCCCTGGCCGACATGTCGGCCATCCAAGGCGACGCCCTGTCCTTGCAGGCGGTAGAGTTGAAGGATCTGCTGACCGGCCTCGACTTCAAATCCAAACCCTCGCGCGACGCCGCCCATCTGGTGGCGGAATGGAACGGGCGCGCCGACCGGACCCGGCCGGAACCGTTGATCTTCGCCGCATGGCTCAACCGCCTCAACCGCGCCATCTTCGCCGACGAGCTCAAGGAGCTGTTCGACGCCATGGGACCGCCGCGCGCCCAGGCCCTGGTCGAGGTTCTGACCCGGCGGCGCTATTGGTGCGACGACATCTCCACCCCGGAGCCCGAGAGCTGCGAGGATCTGATCGAGCGCAGCCTCGACCTCGCCGTCAAGGACCTGTCCGAGACCTGGGGACCGGATATGAGCAAATGGACCTGGGGCGCCGCCCATCGGGCGAGCTTCGGCAGCGCCATTCTCGGCCGGGTGCCGGTGTTGAAGCACTTCGCCAATCTGGAAATCGCCAGCGACGGCGACGACTACACCGTGTCGCGCGGCACCTACCTGCCGGATGCCAAGGCCACCAGCTTTCCCCAGGTCCACGGGGCGGGGTTACGGGCGGTGTTCGATCTCGGCGATCTCGCCAACAGCCGCTTTGTCATCTCCACCGGCCAATCCGGCCATCCGCTGTCGCGCCATTACGCCGACATGATGGAAGCATGGCGCGACAACCGGCTGATCTGGCCGCCCCAAGAGGGCGGGACCTCCGTCTTCACCTTGGAACACGGGAAGTAACTGGAATCACACCAGATCGGTCAGGGTCGGCGGCGGGCTGAGTTCCAGGTAGCTGCCCCGGAAATAGATCAGCGGGCTGCCGCCCTCTTGATGCTTCATCCGATCAACCCGGCCGATGAAGATCTGATGGTCGCCGCCGTCGATGGTCTGCACCAGCGAGCATTCCAGGTTGGTCAGGCAATTGGAGAGGATGGGAGCCCCGCTGTCCCACTTGTCCCAGGCCATCCCCGCCCACTTGTCCTCGGCCCGGCTGGCGAAGCGGATGGACAGGTCGCGCTGGGTCTCGGACAGAATGTTGACGGCAAAATGGCCGAAAGCCTTGAAAGCCCCCATGGATGACGTCGCGTTGCCCAGGCAGAACATCACCAGCGGCGGATCGAGCGACAGCGACGAGAAGGCGCTGACGGTCACGCCGATCGGAGCCTTGGTCTCCGGACTCAAAGTGGTGATAACCGTGACTCCCGAGGCGAAGCAGCCAAGCGCTTTACGAAATGAACGGGAGTCCAGGGGCATGAAGATGCTCATTATGTTTATTGTCGGGGAGAAAGATTAATGTCGTTCGCCGCCCGAGGTCAAATGCCTCCTGTGCCGGAACCGAAATGGCAAGACACAAATCCAACATTTTTCGTCACCACAACGCAGTTGACTCGCGACAGCAGTGAGGAATTATAGCATCCTCCGGTTCAGGAAGATGATCTGCTCGTCCCACCCGGGCCGACGGAGCAGGGGAAACGTATGTTTGCAATTATAGGCATGGTCGTGATTGCCGTTTCCGTGATCGGCGGCTATGCGGCGCCGGGCGGCCACCTGGGCGTGTTGTGGCAACCGTTCGAGTTCATCATCATTATCGGCGCGGCGATCGGGTCGGTGCTGATCGGCAATCCCAAGTCGACCGTCATGGGAATCCTCGCCAATTTCAGCCTGATCTTCAAGGGAGCCCACCACAGCAAGGACGACTACATCGAGATGTTGTCCATGCTCTACGCGGTGTTCAAACTGGCCAAGACCAAGGGCGACCTGGCGCTGGAAAGCCATGTGGAAAAGCCCGACGAAAGCCCGCTGTTCGGCAAGTTTCCCAAGTTCAACGGCGACCACCATACCCGCACCTTCCTGTGCGACTACCTGCGCCTGCTGACCCTGGGCACCAGCAACGCCCACGAGCTTGAATCCATCATCGACGGCGAGCTTGAATCCCATCACAAGGTCTATCACGAGATCTCCCACGCGGTGAATCTGATGGCGGACGCCATGCCGGCGCTGGGCATCGTCGCCGCGGTGCTGGGCGTCATCCATACCATGGGCTCCATCACCGAACCGCCGGAAGTGCTGGGCCACCTCATCGGTGCCGCGCTGGTGGGAACCTTCACCGGCGTGCTGCTCTCCTACGGCTTCATCGCGCCCTTCGCACGCAATATGCAGATGTGTTTCGACTCCGACCACTACTACTTCATGGCCATCAAGGCGGGGTTGCTGGGACACATGCAGGGCTACGCGCCGCAGGTCTCCATCGAGTTCGCCCGCAAGATCCTGCCCGACGAGTTGCGACCGACCTTCCAGGAACTGGAAGAAACCGTGACCAACCTGCCGCCGGATTGACGCGGAAAAGGTGTAAGCGCTCATGGCCGAAGGCGGCAACCAGATCATTATCAAGCGCGTCAAAAAGGTGGCCGGCGGCCACCATGGCGGCGCGTGGAAGGTGGCCTATGCCGACTTCGTGACCGCGATGATGGCGTTCTTCCTGCTGTTGTGGCTGCTGAACGCCGTGACCGAGGAACAGTTGACCGGCGTATCCAACTACTTCGCCCCCACCATGGCGTCCAAGAGCGCATCCGGCGCCGGCGGCGTGTTGGGCGGCAAGGTGATCGGCGAGGGCGCCCAGACCTCCAACACCTCGTCTCCCTCCCTGGTGCAGCATCTGCCCCCCACCTCCATCGGTCCCGGCGGCGAGGACCTGACCGGCTCCAAGGAATTCCCTTCCGACACCGATGCCGAGGGCAAAGCCGGCAAGACCGGCACCGAGGACGGCAAGGACAAGGCCGGCATGAGCGAGCAGGACTTCAAGGAGGCCCAGGCTCAGCGCGAGCAGCAGAAATTCGACAAAGCCAAGGAGATGCTCGAGGGCGCCGTCAAGGGCATCCCCGAGTTGAAGCAATTCCAGGGCAGCATGCTGGTGGACAATACCCCCGAGGGACTGCGCATCCAGATCACCGATCAGGAAGGCTTGGCCATGTTCCCGTCGGGATCCAGCGCGCCCTTCGGTCATACCAGGGCCATGCTTGATCTGGTCGCCCGCGTGATCCGCCAATTGCCCGAGAACCGCATCGCCATCTCCGGCCATACCGACGCCGTCCCCTTCAAGGACCCGTCGGGTTACACCAATTGGGAATTGTCCGCCGACCGCGCGCTGGCCACCCGCCGGACGCTGATCGCCTCGGGCGTTCCGGAAAACCGCATCGACCGGGTGATCGGCCGCGCCGACCAGGAGCCACTGGACAAAAGCGACCCCAAGGGGCTGCGCAACCGGCGCATCAGCATCATCCTGCTGCGCGAGAACGATATTGGCCCAACCACCTCGCAATCGCTGTCGGTGCCGATGAACCGAACCTCTTCCACACCGGCCAGATAAGATTCATGCCGCAGGGCGTCACCATCATCGAGCCTGTTCCCGAATGGGGTGATCCCTGGGGCAATCCCCGCTACTACATGGGAATCACGCAGCGCCGGATCTACGCCTACATGCTGGACCTGGTGGTGGTGGGACTGCTGTGGAGCATGGTGTTCGTCGCCAGCGTGATCCTCGGCGCCCTGACCTTCGGTCTGCTGTGGCCGGTCTTGATGGTCTTGCTGGGGCTGGTGCCGATCCTCTACCACACCCTGACCATCGCCGGCCCTCGCTCGGCCACGCTGGGGATGCGGGTTGCCGGAATCAAGGTGATGTCGGTTGCTCCGGGTACCGTGCAAGACGGTGGACGACCGACCCTGTTACAGGCAATGATCCAGACTGTCGGCTTCTACGGCTCCATCGCCTTGACCTGCACGCTGATTTTGCTGGTGGCCCTGTTCAATCCCAGACGTCGCACCTTGCATGATTTCCTTGCCGGCACGGTGGTGGTCAACGACTCGGCCCTGTGGGGCAGCCCCGGAAACTGACACCCATCTGGTGCAGACTGCCAGGGGGTCCCATATCATACCGACGAGCGCCCGCCCGGTGGTGACAAGGCTTGACGTGACGTGATGGACCATTTTCCGCTGAAACGGCCCCACTTCTTTTTCACGACGGCCCCCCTGCCTTGTCCGTACGTGTCGGGAAGGCTTGAGCGCAAGATCGTCACCGAGTTGAACGGCGCCGACGCCGATGCCCTTCACGTATCGCTGTCGCGCGCCGGCTTTCGCCGCAGCCACTCCATCGCCTATACCCCCGCCTGTCCCGGTTGCAACGCCTGCATCCCGGTGCGCATCGTGGTCGGTCCGTTCAGTCCCGACCGCGGCATGCGGCGGGTCGCCCGCGCCAACGAGGCGTTGGTGGCGCACAAAGTGCCGGCCCGGGCCACCGCCGAGCAGTTCCGCCTGTTCGCCCGCTACCAGGAATCACGCCATGCCGGCGGCGACATGGCGTTGATGGGATTCTACGACTACCGCTCCATGGTGGAGGACAGCCCGGTCGAGACCTTCCTGGTGGAGTTCCGTCAGCCTGACGGCACCCTGACCGCCGTCTGTCTGGCGGATCGCATCGGCGACGGTCTGTCGGCGGTCTACAGCTTCTTCGAGCCCGACCTGGCCCATCGCAGCCTGGGGACCCATGTGGTGCTGTGGTTGATCGGCGAGGCCCGCGGCCTGGGTTTGCCGCACCTTTATCTCGGCTACTGGATCGCCGAAAGCCGCAAGATGTCCTACAAGGCGCGCTTCCAGCCGCTGGAAGCGTTCGGCCCCGACGGCTGGCACCTTCTTCTCGACGTCTCCGCCGAGGGAAAGAGCCAGGGCTGAAGACGAGGATCTTGCCCCCCTATTCGCCCGTATGCTCCCCGCGAATAAGTCCGCCATACCACTTGCCGGAGTTCTTCAGCGTCCGCTTCTGGGTATCGAAATCCACATGAAGCAGGCCGAAGCGAGGGCCGTAGCCCGATCCCCACTCGAAATTGTCCAGCAACGCCCAGACGAAATAGCCGCGCAGATCGGCGCCCTCGGCCACCGCGTCGCGCATGGCCTTGGTGTATTCGCGGAAATAGGCGATGCGGTGGGTGTCTTTGACCTCGCCGTTCTCGTCGGGGGTGTCGCTGCCCTTGCCGCCGCCGCAGCCGTTCTCGGTGACGTAGATGGGCATCCGGTAGCGCCGGGTCAGTTCCAGCAATTCGTCCTTGAACACTTCGGGGAAGATCGGCCACCCCACCTCGGGGTGGTTGGCCGATTCCGGCGGGCTGCCCCAGCCATAGCCCCAAGTCGTGCTGGGATCGACCTTGGCGTAGATAGGGCCGTAGTGGTTGAGACCGATCCAGTCGGTGGGCCGACAGATGGCCGCCATATCACCGGCCTTGATGTTGGGCTCCATGGCGCCCATGACGATGGCGGGGTAATGCCCCAGATGCTGGGGATCGGCGAAGACCAGGTTCCAATGGGCGTCCAGCAGTTCCGCCACTGCCTTGTTCTCCTCCAGCCCGCCTTCCGGCCGCACGATCTGACGATTGTGGATGGCGCCGATATTGGCCCCCGCCACATGGTCGCGCAGCACGTCCACCCCGGCGCCATGGGCGAGGTTGACGTGATGGACGGCCTTCATGTGGGCGGAGCGGTCGGTCACCCCCGGCGCCGCCCAGTCGATGGCGTAGCCGAACATGGTGAAGACCGAGAACTCGTTGAAGGTGGCCCAGTTCTTGACCCGGTCGCCATAGCGCTTGGCCGCCAGCACGGCATAGTCGGCGAACCAGCCGGCGCAGTCGCGGTTGGTCCAGCCGCCGAGATCGTCCAGCCCCTGGGGCAGGTCCCAGTGGTAGAGACAGACCCAGGGCTCGATCCCGGCTTCCAGCACCCCGTCGATCAGGCGGTCGTAGAAGTCGAGGCCCGCCTGATTGACCGCGCCGCGTCCCTTGGGCAGCAGTCGCGGCCAAGCCAACGAGAAGCGATAGGCGCCGACGCCAATCTGCTTCATCAGCGCCACGTCTTCCGGCCAGCGGTGATAGTGGTCGCAGGCGATGTCGGCGTTGGCGCCGTTCCAGACGCCGCCGGCAAGTCGGCAGCGGGTGTCCCAGATGCTGGGGCCGCGCCCGTCCTCCTTGACCGCGCCTTCCACCTGGAAGGCCGAGGTGGAAACGCCCCAGACGAAATCGGGACGCAGGCCCAGGGCTTTGGCGACCTGCTCGGGTTTTTTGGCGACCATGGGACCTCGCTTCCAATTGGGAAAATAAGCTTCCCACCGGGCAGGAGGCCCGTCAAGCTAGCGAACCACCTCGATGCTGCCGATCATCTTGGTATGGCCGAGGCCGCAATACTCGCCGCACTGGATGCGGACCCGCCCCGCCTTGGGGGCGACCAGGGTCACCACCTTGACCGTGCCGGGCTCCAGCAGCACTTCCGCCTCGCCGATGGCGGCGGAGTGGACCACATCCTCGGACAGCAGATGCAGGCGATAGGTCCGGCCCGGCTCCAACTCCAACGCCGGGCTAAAGTCCCACCGCTTGACCCGCATGTAGACGTCGCCCGGCGGCGGCCGCACCACCGCCCCATCCTCCCTGCCATGCTCCGCCACCATGGCATCGTAGCGGGCGGTAAAGGCCACGGCATCGGCGGCGTAGGAGTCCACCGGCAACGGATCGCCGCCGGTACGCTCGGACAACCAGCCCACCAGCATGATCAAGGTCGCCAGCAACAGCGCGACCGGAGCGAAGCGGTTCCGGCGGCTACTCATGCCCCGTCTCCCGCCGCCCCAGCAGCCGGACCAGCGCCATCCACACGAAGATGACACCGCCCAGCACCGCCAGACCGGTGCCCAGGCCGACCACCCCCATGGCGGCCTTCTTCCACAGCGTGTCGAGGCCCTGGTCCAGGCCGGTGGTCTTGCGCGGCACTCCCGCCGCCCCCGCCAGGAAGAAGCCCAGGGCATGGATCAACTGGCCCCAGCCATAGAGATGGAATTGCAGGCGAACCGCCCTGCCCCGCCCGATCCCGCGTCCCAGCAACGGCAGAACCACCACCAGGACCACCCCCATCAGTCCCAACTGAACTCCGCCGATCACCGCGTGATAGTGGGACGGCGTCCGCGTGTCGGCAACGCCGAGGAAAAAGCCGGCGAAACCGCCGATGGCGAACAGCAGCAGCGACAGGGCCAGGGCGAGGAAGGCGGGCGAGCGCCAATCGCGCGGCCCCTTGAGGATTTGCAGCGCCAAGCAGCCCCCCATCACCAGCGGCGGCAACGGCAGGCCGATCCACAGCAGGCGGGTGAACATCTGGCGATGGGCCAAGCCCAGCACATCGCCACCCACCAGATAGATCAGCGGCGAGGCCAGCGCGAACAGCGCCAGGGCGGTAAAGGCGGCATGGGCCAACGCCGCCGGCACCGGCCCTCGGTCGAACTCGCGCTCGGCCAGCATCTGCCAGGCGATCATCAGGATCAGGGTGTTGAGCAGTTGCAGCACATGGCCGCCGCCCCAGAACACCCGCTCATTGAACAGGTCGGCATCGGTCCCGGCCGGAATCAGCCCCCAGGCGAGGCCGAAGCAGGCCAAGGCGGCGAGATAGGTCACGCCGGCGCAGGCGATACCGAACGGCACCGTGACCCTCGGCCGCCGCGCCAGCACCGGCAACAGCCGCAGGCTGGCCAGGGCGACGCCCAGGGCATGGACGCCCAGGCCCACATAGAACAGCGGATGCCCCACCACTGGCACATAGTTGTTGAGCGACGGCTCGCCCTGGTCGGCCAGGGCTGGAATCAGCAGCAGAACCACCCCGGTGCTGGCCAGCAGCAACCCGAGACGGCCGAGGCGGTCACCCCACACGCCCGGCGGCGCGGCCAGCGCCGACAACGCCCCCAGGGCGGCGAGGAACCAGACCTCGAACGACAGCACCACATGGGTGACCAGGGCGCGGTAGAAGAAATGCGGTCCCCAGGGCAGCCAATCCTGCACCCGAGGGGTGCGCGACACTCCCAGAGCCAAGGCCAGGAATCCGGCCACCGCCAGCGAGCCGACCGCCAGCAAGGCCCAGCCGCGCAGTTCCCACCGGCGGGCCGGCGGCAGGGTCTCGGGCGTCCAGTTCAGAGGCATGACGGTAACCCTACTCGCCCAATTCGACCTATTCGAAGGAGAACTTGCCGTTTTCCTCATCGAAATCGACCACGAATACCTGCCGGGGCGCAAGCACCACCTCGACCGCGGCATCCTGGTCGAACACATCGGCGGTGCCGTCGCGCATGCGGGCCCGCAGGACATGGCGGCCGGCGGGGATCTCGCGGCTGTCGTAGAAGCGCGAGCGGCCGTCGCCCGACAGGCCGGCCGGCTTGGCCATCTGACGGAACGCCAGCGTGCCGTCGATATCCATCTCCAGCGTCACCGCGTTGCGTTCGCGGCCGCACGACTGCTTGGCCCGCATATTGGGCGGCAGCTTGGCCATTTCCTCGGGGTTGCGCTCGTGACACTCCCCCACCCGCTGGCCGGCATGGGTCAGCGACAGCTTGATCAGGGCGTTGTCCGGCGAATGGTGGACATAGACCGGCGACGAGGCGAAATAGGCGATCATCGCGGCGAACAGGGTATAGGCCAGAACCTGGCCGGCCAGATGCTGCGGCTTGATCATCCCGCCGTCCTCCGCTGGGTGGTTGGGGGCCGTTCCGGCTTGGGCAACTCGGCCAAGGCCACGCGGAACTCGGCCAATTCGGTGGCCAGCGCCCTGGTCTCGGTGCTGGCGGCCCAGAACAGCCGCACCCGCTGGCGCGGGACGGCGCCACGCAGTTTTGGGACCCGCTCGCCGGCCAGACGCAACTCGGTCCATTCCGGCCCCAGGCGATGGAAGCACTCGCCGGGACGGCAGCCGGTCACCAGCACGCCGTCGGCCAGATCCTTGTTGAGGACATAATCGATCAGCGACGGCGCCACCATACCGGTGCAGTGCAGCGACAACACCCCCACCGACGGCCCCTTGAGGTGATCGAGCACCGCGCCGTGATCGCAGCCCAGGACCAAGACGCGGTTGTCGCCCACCAGGCCGTGGGTCCGGGCCGAGGCCCGCTTCACCACCAGATCGAAGGCGAAATCGGGCAGGTCGATGCCGGTCTGATGGGGATCGCCGCGCAGGAAGGGATTGGACTTGTTGCAGGAGGCGACGCAGATGCCGCAGCCGGTGCACAGATCGGGCTGCATCACCGCGATCTCGCGATGGCCCGAACCATCCTGGCGCGGCCGCAGCACCACCGCGCCGAACGGGCAGTCCGAGGCGCAATTGCCGCAGCCGTTGCAGTTGGGCGGCGACACCACCGCCGCGGCGCTCCGCTTGCGGCCAAAGGCCATCCACGGCATCACCGACAGCGCCAGGGTCAGGCCGATGGCGGTGGCCCAGGCGACCGCCGGGCCCTTGATGTCGTACAGCGGATACAGCGCCATGTAGAACCAGTCGGGGTTCAGCACGGCGGTGGCCTTGCCCAGATCGGCCGGCGGATGACTCTGGGCCGGATGGATCAACGACAGCACCAGCAGCATGATGCCGGACCCGATCACCAACTGGCGCGGCGGATTGGTGTCGGCCCGGTTGATGCGCAGGATGTGGATCCACATGGCGAACAGCAGGAACAACGGCACCGCGATGTGGATGAAGATCAGCAGGGTGAAGAAGCGATCAGTCAGCGCCGGCGGATTGAGGAAGTTCCGCGCGATGCTTTGTCCGAAAATGCCGAGGAAATCCAGCCACTCGGCGGTGCCGATGGCCAGATACTGAGCCAACTCGTCCCACACCAGCCAATAGCCGGTGAGCCGGAGCTGAACACCATCCAGATTAGCGGCACCCCGGTGAACCAGGCGAACCACCGGGCGCCATGATAGCGGTCCAGCAGGTACTCCCGCACCAGATGGAGCATCATGGTCAGCACCATGGCGTCCGAGCCGTAGCGATGCAGGCCGCGGATCATGCCGCCCCAGTACCACTGTTCCCGGCTGATATACTCGATGGAGGTCCACGCCCGCGCCGCGCTGGTGTCGTAGGGCACGAACAGGTACAGCCCGCTGGCTCCCACCACCCAGAAGAAGAACCACGACATGGCGCCCAGGTGGTACATGGGATTGGCGTCGCGCCCGACCAGGGCATCCCAGCCGCTTTCGACCCGGAACAAGCCTGCCCGCAGCGCGGATTTGATTGGATTGGACAAGGCGAGGTTTCCTCTAGTGTCGAGCGCGGCTCTCGCGCCACAGCTTCAGGGTCAGCCAGATGATGGTCGCCAGCGCCAGCGCCCCGAAGCCGAGATCGAGGACGATGCCGTAATCGAAGCGATAGGCGTCGGACGAGGGGTCGTAGACGGTGCAGAACAAGCGGATGCGGTTGCCGATGGCCGTCACCGAGGTCAGCGCCGCGCTCCGCCCCAGCACCAGATCCTTGAGCGGCTCCACCAGCAGCGGCACCTCGAAATTCTCGCCGTAGACCTGGCGGTAGATCTTGCCGCCGGCGTCGATCACCGTGGTCTGGGCGATATGGTCGAAGCCACGCGAGGTGACGAACCAACTGAAGCCCAGATCCGCCGCCAGCTTCGCCATACCGTCGGAATCACCGGCCAGAAAGCTCCAGTTCTCCACCGGGAGTCCCTGCTGGCGGGCGAAAACCCGCAACGCCTCCGGTGTGTCGCGCACCGTGTCGAAGCCGATGGTGACCACGTTGAAGCTGTCGCTTCCCAGGGCGCGGCGCGCCGTCGCCACCGCCTTGGCGGTGGTCTGGGTGGTCACCGGACAGGTATGGTCGCAGGCGGTGTAGACCATGCTGACCACCAGCGGCTTGCCGCGATAGCGGGCCAGGTCCACCGGCTCGCCGTTCTGATCATGAAGATGGTGCTCGCCCAGGACACGGCCTTCCGAGGCGCGCGACACCCGCAACGCCTCCTCGGCGTTGGCGGCTACGCTCGGCGCCGCCTGGGCCGGCAAACCGGTCCACAGGACAATCGCCAGCAGAATCAGGGCGCTGATACGATACATGCCGATAAACTAATGAGCCAACAACGGCTCAACCATGACGGCGGTCAAGAGCAGGGTCAGCTGGATCAGCGAGGCGAAAAAATTCGCCATGGCGGCCGGACGGCCGGGATGGCGGACCAGGGCGATGCTCTTATGGACGAACCAGCCGCCCCCCAGCACGGCGGCGGACATATAAAGCCAGCCGGCGCCGAACAGGCCGGGCAGCAGCGACGACGCCACCAGCGCCACGGTGTTGGCCAGGATGATCTTATTGGTGCCGTCGGCATCCATCACCACCGGCAGCATGGGCACCCCGGCGGCGGCGTAGTCGTCCTTGAGCGCGGTGGCCAGACTCCAGAAATGGGGTGGCGTCCACAGGAACAGCACCAGCGCCAGGACCAGCGCCTCGGGACTGAGCGACGGCGCGGCGGCGGCGGCTCCGGCCAGCACGGCGAAGCTGCCGGCGAGACCACCGATGACGATGTTCCAGGCGGTGCGACGCTTCAGCCAGACGGTGTAGACGATGCCGTAGACGAAGGCGCCGAGGAACACGAACAGGGCAGCCAGGGCATTGGTCGCGACGGCGGCCAGGGCCACGGACGCCATCAGCAGGGCCGCGAGGCCCAGCGGCCAGACCAGACCGGGCTTGAACTGGCCGGTGACGAAGGGACGGTTGCGGGTGCGAACCATGAATTGGTCGAGATCACGCTCCCAATAATGGTTGAACGCCCCGGCGGCGGCGGCGGAGACCAGCACCGCCATGGCCACGGCGGCGATCTGCCCCGGATCGCCGACCTCGCCCTTGGTCGCCAAGGCGCCGGCAATTGCGGCCAAGGCACAGAAGACTCCGATACGGAGCTTGAAAACCGAAGATACTACCCTGAGGGTCGCCACCATGACCTACTCCCGCCCTTCCCACAGAGAAACTTGATCCGGTGACGGGCGGAACCCGGGGGTCCCGCCCGCTTTACCAGTTAAACGACTAACTCAACAGCCACGTGCTGGCGAGGTACTTCCAGTTGACGAAGTAGTACAAGACGAACATCGTCAAGAACAACATCGCCAGGGTAAACGTACCGGGCACCGAAAAGGTGTCGGCACTGCCGTACGACGCCACCGGCGGCGGCGAGGACGGAGCGGCGGCGGCGGGCTGGGTGACCATCGGCTTGCCGAACAGAATGGTGCCGACCATGACCACCACGAAGATGGCGCCGCCGACGAACGCGACCACCGCCGACACCCCCACGATGCCCATCATCAGATAGGCGGCCGGGGGATAGCTGAAGGCATGCGGAGCGTCGGAGAAGGCCATGTCCCAGTGACGACGGGACACACCCAGGGTGCCGGCCCCCATCATGAACAGGGAGAACACCCCCATGCCGAGGCCGAACAGGTACGGCTGCAACTTGGCGAGGCCCGGCAGGAACAGTTCACGACGGAACAGGACCGGGACCAGGAAGAAGCAGAGTGCCATGAAGGCCAAGGTCGTGCCGACCGCCACGGTTCCGTGGAAGTGGCCGGGCACGTAGATGGTGTTGTGGATCATGATGTTGATCTGTTCCACACCCATGGTGACACCGGAGATGCCGCCGAGGAAGCCGAACAGGATCAGGGACAGGAACATGCCCGAAAACGCCGGATTGCCCCACGGAGCCTTGCGCAGCCACTCGAACAGGCCCTTGTTGAAGCCCTTCTTGCGCTGAGCCGCCTCGATGCAGCCCGGAACGGTCAAGCCGTGGATCATCGAACCCAACACGGCGAGATACATGCCGTAGGAGGTGTTGAAGATCTTGTAGCTCGAAGACAGACCCGGCTCGACCAGAAGGTGATGAGCCGAGGCGATCTGCAGGAAGAAGATGTAGGTCAGGTAAGCCATGCGGCTGACCTTTTCCGACAGCGGCTTGGCGCCGAACACGATCGCGGCGATGGCGTACCACACGGCAATGTGGGCGGCCACGTTGATCTGCTGCGACGAGTGACCCATGCCCCACCACACCACCTTGTACATCAAGGGATCGATGTGGCTGATCAGCCCGACCGACCACAGGAAGGTCGGAATCAGGATGATAGCGCCGGACGCGATGGTGTAGACGGCGATGATGCACGCCACCAGCGCGCCGAAGGTGACCAGCGGGATCGACCCTTCGTAGCACTTCTCGGCCTTGGCGACGACCAGGGTTCCGAGGAAGATGAAGCAGGCGATCAGGGCACCCACGGCGAACAGGATCAGCCCCACGTAGAACAGCGGGTCGGCCTGCATCGGCACGTAGGAGGTCATCATCACGCTGGAATTGCCCTCGAGCACCTTCCAGTTGGTGATGGCGGCCCCCAGGACCATCAGCCCATACGCCACCCAGCCCATCTTGGGGGTGGCCAATCGGCTTCCCAAAAGAACGGCTGAGGCGAAGTACATCAGGGCCACTTCGAAGAAGATGCACCAGACGATCAGGATGTCGATACCGTGCGCGGTCAGCGCCAGGTAGAACATGTCGGCCGGCAGCAGATGCACCGACGGCCAACGGGTCAAGGCGACGAGAAGGCCGAAGAAGCCACCTACGGCCAGCACCACGACGGCGGTGACCGCATTGAACTTGATCAGCAATTCCGCTTTGTCATGGATCTTCAGACCCGTAACGCCGCAGGTTCGAAATACGGGCTTGGCAACCATTTGCGCTCCCCCTCGATTACTTGCCAGCCAAGACTCGGATTTTTCCGAGCATGGTGTGGTGGCCGATCCCGCAATATTCGTTGCAGATGATGCCGAATTCACCCGACGTGGTCGGAGTGATGGTCACCACTTCATCGATACCGGGATGGACCTCCAGGTTGATGTTGGCGGGCTGCAGCGAGAACCCATGCAGCCAATCCAACGACGAGAGGTGGAGGCGATAGCTCTTGCCCTGTTCGAGCTCCAGCACCGGATACCACTCCCACAGGCGCGCCTGGAGATAGACGTCGGACCCCGCCGGCGGATGCACCACCGGAGTCTTGGCCTTGCCTTCCTCGCCCACCTTGAACTTCTCGACGAACGCGTCGACCTTGGCCTGATAGGCATCCGGCTGGATGCGATAGGCCTCGTTCGACATGTTCTGGCTGCCCTTGAGGTGCCACAGCGGCATCATGGCGAACATGATGAGCGCCCAGACCAGAGCGATCCCCACCCAGAGGACTTCCGCCTTCTCGACAGGTTCGTTGAACCAGATTTTCTCTTTAGGAGGAAAAATCGACATTGCGCGTTCCTCCCCTTATTTCGCGATGGGGAGCTGGGCGACTTCCATGATCCCCCAGATGGTGTAGGAAACCGTCGGAACCACAACCCCGATAAAAAGCAACAGGAACGGGTTGTCCAGGATGCGCTGCATCGCCGGGACCCTCTCCTCCTCCTTGCCTTCGATTGAATGAGACATCGATCGAACTCCCTTGGCATTTCCGAAAAACTCCGGACGACCGGACGTTGACCGTCGCATTACCGAAAGTTCATCTCTGTGACTTTGGTAAAGTCCCGCCGCTGCGGCGAAACGATTTCCGCAGTTTCATGGAATGAGGATTTTGGGAAATCAGGCGCGCGAACGCAGGTCGTGCAACGCCCACAGGCACAGGGTCAACAGGACCATCGCCCCCATCTGATGAGCCGAGGCCAGCCAGACCGGCACGACAAAGATCAAGGTTCCAATTCCCAAAGTCGCTTGCAGCACCGCCATGGCCACCACCGCGTTCACCGAGCACGGCACGGCCTGCCGCAGCAGAGCCCGGCCCCGGAACCAGCCGATGATCGCGACCGCCACCGTCAGTTCAGCCAGGCTGCGATGGGTGAACTGAACCGTCTTGATATCCTCGAACAAATCGAGGATGCCGTCCGCGAACAGATCGGTGGGAATCAGGCGGCCGTCCATCAGCGGCCAGGTGTTGTAGATGAGACCGGCCTTCAGCCCCGCCACCAGACCGCCGAACAACAGTGTGACCACCACCAGGGCCGTCAAGACGCCCAGCCAGCGGGACACGGCCTGCCGACCCAGCTCCAGCCGGGCCGGTTGCTCCCGGTGATCGGCCAGGATGTCGAGCGCCATCCAGAACATCCAGGCATGGATGAGCAGCGCCAGGGCGAGATGGACGGTGAGGCGAACATGGCTGACCGCCGGATTGTCCACCAGACCGCTCTTGACCATGAACCAACCCATGCCGCCCTGGGCCGCTCCCAGGGCGAACAGGCCGATCAGACGCGGGATCAATCCCTTGCCGATCCGGCCCGAACCCGCCAGCCACAGGAAGGGCAGCAGGAACACCAGACCGATGGCCCGTCCCCACACCCGATGAATGTATTCCAGCCAGAAGATGCCCTTGAATTCGGCAAGGCTCATGCCGGCGTTGATCTTGATGTATTCGGGGCTGAGGCGGTACTTGGCGAACAAGCCCAGCCAATCGGAGTCCGACAACGGCGGGATAATGCCGACGATGGGCTCCCACTCCACCATGGACAGGCCGGAATGGGTGAGCCGGGTCAAACCGCCCAACGCCACCATCACCGCCACCATGACGCAGCAGACCAGCAGCCAGACGGCCACATCGCGATGAGCCGATCCCATGGACGTCTTCACTCCCCTGGTTACCGGGTCGGCACGCCGATGTCCAACAGGCCGATCACCGCATCCAGCGACGACCTTTGGCCCCAATCGGCTTCGCCTTCCATGCGGGCGATTTCCTCGCCCTTGGCATTGATGATCAAAGTGGTGGGCATGCCCCGCACCCCCAGCGCCTTGGCCAGGGCGCCGTCGGCATCGACCACCAGCGGCAGGTCGCCGAGCCCCTTCTCGGCCAGCAGATGCACCGGCGGGCCGGCGCCTTCCTTGTCCTCGGAGACGGTCAGCACATCGATGCCGGCGGCGGCGGCCATGGTCCTGAATTGCCCGACGGTGGGCAACTCACGCAGGCAGGGCACGCACCAGGTGGCCCAGAAGCTGATCAGGGTCGGACGCTTGATGCGGCTGTTGAACGGCACGGCGATGCCGTCGGCGTCCACCGACGCGACCGCTTCCAGCGGACGCGGCGGACTGGCCTTGACCATGGATTCGATGTTGAGCGGCGGCGCGAATTGCGGCTTGCGCAATTGCAGGCTGGTGCCCACCACCATGGCCAGGATCACGGACAGCGCGACCAGGATAAGAATGCGATCAGACATCAGTTGCTTACCATCCGCATGAGGGACCCCCGGCCCCCTTCCGGCCAGGAGTAGATCATGCGATTGGTGAAACCGAACTTGCCTTTGGTCAAGCCTCTTCGGCTATAGCCCCCAGCCGACCGCCTGCTCGCGCGCCGACAGCGAGAAGGTCGCCTCGACATAGCGCAGCACTTCGGCCACGCTCTCCTCGATGCTCTTGCCATCGGTCACCACGGCCAGTTCCGGCACGATGGGTTCCTCGTAGGGGGCCGAGATGCCGGTGAATTCCGGGATCTGGCCGGCGCGGGCCTTCTTGTACAGCCCCTTGGGGTCACGGCGTTCGCATTCGTCGAGGCCGGTGGCCACATGGATCTCGTGGAACAGCTCCGGGTCGATGGCCCGCACCCGGTCGCGGTCGCTGCGATAGGGCGAGATGAACGCCGTCACCACCAGCATGCCGGCCTGGGCGAACAGATGCGCCACTTCGCCGATCCGGCGGATGTTCTCGGCGCGGTCCACCGGGCTGAAGCCCAGATCGGAGCACAGGCCGTGACGGACGTTGTCGCCGTCCAGCACCGAGACCTGCCAGCCCTTGAGGAACAGCTGACGCTCCACTTCCATGGCGATGGTGGACTTGCCGGAGCCCGACAGCCCGGTCAACCACACCACGCCGCCGCGATGGCCGTTACCCAAGGCGCGGTTCTCGAAATTCACCTTGTGGTCGACGAAGGTGATGTTGGACGATTTATGATCCTGACGCACGGTATCGGCCTCGGCGATGACGCCGCCGCCGACGATATCATAGCCCTCCACCAGGACGAAACGTCCCAGGCGGGGATTGGCGATGAAGGAGTCGTGGGAAATGGGGGCCTTGCCACGAAACACCACTTCGGCGACCGCATTGCGGCCGACCTCGGCGCCGTGGTGGTTGGCCAGATCCTCCACGTCGATCACCCGCTCGATGGCGGTGACTTCCACCACATGCTCGGCGGTGGCCAGCTTCAGCTTGTAGCGGCTGCCGACCTTCAACGGCTGGCGGCCCAGCCAGAACAGGCGCGCCTTGATGCTGTGCGACAGGGTCGGCGCGGATTCGATCAGGCTTGCCACCTGCCCGCGCTCGACGAAAATCTGCTCGTCCAGGGTGATGCCCACGGACTGGCCGGCACCGGCCGCCACGGCGGCAACGTGGTTGCCGCCCCAGGACTCGATGGTGGCGATGCGGGCCGACTTGCCCGACGGCGCGAACACCAGGGTGTCGCCGACCTTGAGGCGCCCCGATTCGATGCGCCCGGCGATGATGCGCCGCTCGTCGAACTTGTAGACGTCTTGAACCGGCAGGCGCAGCGGCAATTCGGTGGCCGCCTTGGCCGGTTCGAACCGGTCCAGGGCCTGCAACACGCTGGGGCCGCCGTACCAGGGGGTTTCGTCCGCCTGGGAGTTGATGTTGGCGCCGCTACGGGCCGCCACCGGGATCACATAGGTCGGTTCGACGCCGATGGAGTTGAGATAGGCGACGATCTCGGCCTTGACCTCCTCGAAGCGGGCCTGATCGAAATTGACCAGATCCATCTTGTTGACCGCCACCGCGATCTGACGCAAGCCCAGCAGGTGCAGCAGATAGCCGTGACGGCGCGACTGCTCCTGTACCCCTTCGTCGGCGTCGATCACCAGCACGGCGGCCTCGGCCGAGGCCGCGCCGGAGATCATGTTCTTGAGGAACTCCTTGTGACCCGGCGCGTCGATGATGACATAGGGCCGCGCCTCGGTGCGGAAGCGGATCTGGGCGGTGTCGATGGTGATGCCCTGGTCGCGTTCGGCCTGAAGGGCATCCATGAGGAAGGCCCATTCGAACGGCATGCCGCGCTTTTCGCAGACTTCACGCAGATATTCGACCTTGCCGTCGGGCAAGGCGCCGGTCTCGTAGAGAATGCGCCCGACCAAGGTGGACTTGCCGTGGTCCACATGGCCGACAACGACGATCTTCATGGGGGAATTGCTGCTGGCGTTGGACACGGGAGCCTCGGATTGCTGAGTTTGAACGTGGGCGGTCGCAGTGCTGCTCATTTCTGATGGCTCCTCGCCTACATGTATCCGCCGGCGCGCAGACGCTCGAAAGCATCCTCGGATTCCTGATCCTGGGCGCGGCCGGAGCGCTCGGAAATCTTGGTGGTCTCCAACTCCTCGATGATCTCGGCGACCGTGGAGGCGGTCGATGCCACCGAGCCGGTGCAGGGCGCGCAGCCCAGCGAGCGGTAGCGCCGGCCGTTCTTGGAGAAGTACAGCTCGACCACCGGAATGCTTTCCCGCTCGATGTAGCGCCACACATCCAACTCGGTCCAGGCCAGCAGCGGATGGATGCGCAGATGGGTGCCGGGGGCGAAGTCGGTCTTGAACTGGTCCCAGAATTCGGGCGGCTGGTCCTTGAAGTCCCACCCGGCCTCCTCGGTGCGGGGGCTGAACACCCGTTCCTTGGCCCGGGTGCCCTCCTCGTCGCGGCGAATGCCGGCGATGACGCCGGTGTAGCCGTGCTCGCCCAGAATCTGCTTCAAGCCGTCGGTCTTGAGCGCCGTGCAGCACGACACCCGACCCAGGTGCGGCCCCATGCCGGCGGCCAGGGCGGCGGTGTTCTCGCCGATGATCAGCGGCAGGTTCCATTCCTTGGCGACACGGTCGCGGAATTCGATCATCTCGGGGATCTTGTGCTTGGTGTCCACATGGACCACCGGAAACGGCACATGGCCAAAGAACGCCTTGCGGGCCAGCCACAGCATCACGTTGGAATCCTTGCCGATCGACCACAGCATGGCGATCTTGTCGAGGCGGTTGAAGGCCTCGCGCAGGATGTAGATGGACTGGGCTTCCAGGGCGTCGAGATCATTCATGCTCATCTCTAAAGCTCGCTTTTATTGTTCAGATTCCCGCGCCGTCGCGGCCGAGGACCAGGGTATGAATTCCGCATTCGCTCTTGGCCTTGCCGGCCCAGCGGCCGGCGCGGGCCGGTTGCCCCGGCTCCACCGGCCGGGTACAGGGCCAGCACCCGATGGAGCGGTAGTTCTGCGCCACCAGCGGATGGCGCGGCAATTCCCGGCTGACGAAGGCCTGCTCGATGCGCTCGGCGCTCCAACTGGCCAGCGGGCTGATCTTGATGACGCCGCCCCCGTCCTCGATGGCGCCGATATCCTCGCGCTCGAAGCCATGGGCGCGCTTGCGGCCGTCCACCAGGGCGTCGAAAGCCCGCGTCGCCCGCGCCAGCGGCCGGACCTTCCGCAGTTCGCAGCAGCGGTCGGTGTCGTCGCGCCACAGATCCTCGGCTTCCGCCAGTTCCGCCTCGGTGGGACGGACCACGATGACGTTGGTGAGGCCCAGCTTGCGTTGGATCTGGGTCCGATATTCCACCGTCTCGTCGAATAGTTCGCCGGTGTCGAGGAAAATCACCGGTGTCGCCGGATCGACCTGGGCGACGAGATCCAGCAGCACCGCCGATTCGGCGCCGAAGGACGACGTCACCGCGATACGGCCGCGCAGCTCGCCATGGATCAGGGCCTCCAGCAACTCCTTGCCGTCGAGATGGCCGTGGAGCGCCTTCAGCCGCTGAACCGTTCCCGGTTCGATGGCGCTCATCACGCGACCTCGATCAGAATGGAGGCCAGATCCCCCACCTCGGCCACCACCACCGGCGCCGGCTGGTTGAGCAGATGGCCGGCGGTGTCGATGAAGTAGGCCAACGCCTCGCGATAGGACTCGGCCTCTCCCGTCACCAGGGCGCCGGTACGCTCGGCCTGCACCGCATCGAAGGCGTTAAGCGCCTCGGGGATAGCAGCGGGGCTGGAGCGGAACCGGGCATAGACCGCTTCGGATTCCTCACCGTCCTCGGTGACGACGCCCTTGGAGGCCAGCAGCAGGCGGACGGCATAGACCGTCGCCTCGTCGCCCGCCTTCAACGCCTCGGGCCAGCGGCCCCGCGCCAGGTTGCGGTCCAGGTTGATCAACCCGTCATCGGCCAGATCGGTATAATAGGTGGTGCTGATCTGCGGCGCGGCGCATTCGCCCTTGGCCTTAGGCGGCCCGAGGAAGACGTCCGCGTCGCCCCAATCGACAAAGCGGTCGTCGCCACCGATTCCATCCAACGGCCGCAGGATTGCCGAAAGCCCCTCCTTGCCCTGGCGCTCGGCCCAAGCGCGGACCTCCTCGCCATCCCGGCGGGCGGAGATGATCGCGTCTTGCAGCAGCTTCACCGCCTGATTGGCCAGACGCGCCGGAACCACCGGCCCTTCGAAGCCGACCACACCCTTGGTGGCGTCGCCGCCGAAATGCAGCTGGTAGTGCGGCGCCGGCCGGCCGTCGATCTTCTTGGCCATGCCGTGCAGGCCGATATCGGCCACATGGTGCAGGCCGCAGGAGTTCTGGCAGCCCGAGACATGCACCGACACGCCACGCGCCGACACCGCGCCGCGAGCCTCGCGCTCGACCTGATGGCCGAAGCTCTGGGAATTGGTGATGCCGATGCGGCAAGTGGTGGTGCCAGGGCACGAGATCACGTCGGGCACGTCGTCGGCATGGGCGGGAACGTCGAAGCCGATAGCCTTGACCGCCGCGACCACGGTGGCGATCCGGTCGGGAGCGACGCCCAGCAAGACGATCTTCTGATCACGGGTGGTGCGCAACTGCGACACCCCGGCGGCGACCGCGATCTCGTGCAGTTGATCCAACTGGTCCGAACTCAGCAGGCCGAGCGGCACATAGACGACGACGGCGGAGGTGCCGTCATGTCCGGCGACCACCCCCGAGGGTGTCCGGGCCACCGGAGCCTCGCTCGGCTTGCGCCATGCAAGCGGCTGCCAGGGGCGCTGCTGCAGGCCCTTCAGCCGCTCGAACTCTTCCTGGAACAAGGCGGTGAACTTCTCGGCCCCGAAGCGCTTCAGCACGAATTTCAGACGCGCCACGGCGCGGTCGCGGCGATTGGAATAGCGTCCGTGCAGACGGGCCGTGGCTTCGACCACCGTCGGCAGATCCTCCTCGGCGACGAAGGACAGAACCTCGACCGCCATGATCGGCAGACCGCCGAGGCCGCCGCCGGCCAGAACCCGAAAACCCTTGCGGCCGCCCTGTTCCGTGGCGATGAAGCCGAGATCGTGGATGGGCGACGCGCCGCAATCGGTGGCGCAGCCCGACACGGTGAACTTCATCTTGCGCGGCATATGCTGCACCAGCGGATGGCGGATCCAACTGCGCGACAATTGCTCGGCAACCGCGCCGGCATCGACCAGTTCACGCGGGCAAGCGCCGGCCAACGAGCAGGCGCTCATGTTGCGCAGCGTGTTGCCGCAGGCCTCGCGGGTGGTGATGCCGTTCTCGTAGAGGATTTCCAGCATGTCTGCGCTGCGTCCCAGCGGCACGTAGTACAGTTGGAAGTCCTGCCGGGTGGTGATATGAGCCGGCCCCTGGGCGAAATCGCGGTTGACCCGGGCCAGGGTCTTCAGCCACGGCGTCGGCACGATGCCACCGGGAATCTTGATGCGCACCATCTGGACGCCCGGCTGCTTCTGGCCATAGACGCCAAAGCGCAAACGGAACGACGTGAATTTTTCATCATCCCACTCGCCGGCCAACCGATGCTGAAGCGCCTGCCGGTACTCCTTCAGATCCGACATCCGCACCAACGGTTCGATCACATCGACATTGGCGCCGCCGAGATCGGCGTTAACGGCGTCCTTCATGGCTGGCCTCTTTTCTATTTACACATTGGCGTGTGTATGATGTAACATAACTACCGAATACCCTGTATTTCACACAAAGGTCAACATGTTTTTGTGTGGTATAGTCCTATTATGCGGTAGATTTTGTGTAGTTTAAGCCCATAGGAGCCGTCCCGATGAACGCCGCCCCCCCCGCCCCCGCCGCCTTGACCTATGCCGGGGAAATCACCCCAACCCAAGCGTGGGAGCGCCTTTCCCAGGAGCCGAACGCCAAACTGGTGGATGTTCGCACCCAGGCCGAATGGTCCTTCGTCGGCGTCCCGGATCTCGCCCCCATCGACAAGCAAGTGCTGCTGGTGTCATGGCAGGTCTTCCCCTCCATGGCCCGCAACGACGCCTTCGCCGCCCAGTTGGAAGGCCACGGCATCCGCAAGGACGACGTTCTGTTGCTGCTGTGCCGCTCGGGCGTCCGCTCCAAGGCGGCGGCGGAATACCTCACCGCCCTGGGATACCAGGCCGCCTGGAACGTCACCGACGGGTTCGAGGGACCTCACGACAGTCAGAAGCACCGTGGCGGCCAAGCCGGATGGAAGTCCTCCAACCTTCCTTGGGCGCAAGGATAAGAATATTACGTATCACCCTGCTGTTGACCGTTGACACGTCGACGGAATGGATCGATATCGACTCACAGAAACACGAGGCAGCGCCCCTTCCCCGGGGTTCGAGGTTACTTTTGTCGTTTACCCGTCCTTTGTTCGTCACCTTTGCCCTGGGCTTGGCTGCCGCCGGGATGGATATGTCCGTTCGAGCCGAGCCGATCAGCGACCCGCAAAAGCGCCTCGAATCCCTGATTTCCTCGGCACCGCTGACCGAGCCGGCCGTCGAGGCCAAGGCGCTCCGGGATTTCTATCGCGCCCGCGCTTTCCAGCCGGCATGGTCCGGGGGCAATGCCGCCCAGGCCGAACGGCTGCTGGCCGAGATTCAGACCATCGCCCTGGCGGAGGGACTCAATCCCGGCACCTACATGGTTCCCGAACAGGCCTCCGATCTCCTGCGCGATGTGCTGATCAGCGGCGCCCTGCTTCGGTTCGGCCGCGACATCGCCATCGGCGCGGCGGTTCCGGAGCGGGCCTATGGCGGCTTCGGCCCTGACACCAGGGGCGCGTTTGACGGCTCCCATTTTCTCCTTCCCTTGGCCGAAGGCAAATCCCTCGCCGATCAGGTTGCCGCAACCACGCCGCATTTCGTCGGGTATGTCCGCCTCAAGGATGCCCTGGAGCGGAGCCGCGCCATCGTCCGCGCCGGCGGCTGGCCCGTGCTTCCGGACGGCCCCAAGCTGGTTCCCGGCGAGGCCGACGACCGGCTTCCGATCCTGCGCAAACGGCTGATCGCCTCGGGAGAACTGGCCTCCAGCCTCGCCGAGGGACGCGACTTCGACGGCCCGGTGGTGGAGGCGGTCAAGCGCTTCCAACGACGGCACGGACTCGACCCCGACGGCACCATCGGCGCCCGCACCTTCGCCACTCTCAACATCCCGGCCGAGGCCCGCGCCCGCCAGATCGCCGTCAACCTGGAACGCTGGCGCTGGATGCCGCGCATGCCCGGCCCCCACCATATCGTCGTGAACATCCCGGCGGCCATGCTGGATGTGGTCGATGACGGCGCCATCGCGCTGTCCATGCGGGTGGTGGTGGGAGACACCAAGCACCCGACTCCCAGCATGAACGCCACCATGAGTTCGCTGGTGCTCAATCCCCCCTGGTCGGTGCCCCCCAGCATCGTCAACAAGGAAATACTGCCTAAGTTGCGGCGTGATCCCAACTATCTGGCGTCGAGCAACCTCAAGATCACCGAATACCCCGAGGACAGCCCAGAGGCGGCCGGCGACGGTATCGACTGGAACGCCATCGGCAAGAAGTTTCCCTACCGTCTGCGTCAGCCGCCGGGCCCCGACAACGCCCTGGGCCAGTTGAAGTTCAACCTCAAGGATTCCGATGACATCTACATGCACGACACCCCGAACCGGAAGGTCTTCTCCCGGCCATATCGGGCGCTGTCGCATGGATGCGTCAGGCTGGAGCGGCCGATCGAGCTGGGCGAGCTGATGTTGGGAAGCCACTGGCAGGGACGCCTCGGCGAGAACATCGCCGCCAACGCCTCGACCCGGACCCTGAAGATGGAACGCACCATGCCGGTCTATCTGGTCTACCTGACCGCCTGGGCCGACGACGAGGGCGTCATCCACTTCCGTGACGACATCTACGGCCATGACCGCCGTCTGGCCCCGGTTCTCGAGCAGGCGCGACCGGCGGCTCCGCGCGCCGCCAGCACCGGCACAGGTCGAACGCTATAGATTGCTATAAATTCCCCGTCGGACCGAAGCGGTAGTTGACTCCTGCCCACCCGAAAATGGTAATAAGGTCTCCACCCGAGGGGGAAGACCTGGGGTGAACGCAGGGAGGGGGAATGATCGAGAAGGCGAAAAGCCGACGTGGCTTCCTGACCATGGGGATCGGTGCCGCCGCCGCCCTTGTCGTCACCAACCCGGTCGAGGCCGCCGTGCGCCGCCTGCCCGAGCGCTCGCTTCACCTCTACAACACCCACACCGGTGAATCGCTGAAGTCGGTCTATTGGGCCGAGGGGCGTTATCAGACCAAGACCATCGCCCAAGTCAGCCGTTTCCTGCGCGACCACCGCAACGGCTCGATCCATCCCATCGACCCGCGTCTGCTGGACCTGATGGTCTCGGTGCAGCACAAGGTCGGCGCCAAAGGCGCCATCCACATCATCAGCGGCTACCGCTCCCCCGCCACCAACGCCATCCTGGCGTCCTATGGCGACGGCGTCGCCACCCACAGCCTGCACATGGAGGGCAAGGCGGTGGACATCCGCCTGCCCGGCCATCCTGTCCGCTATGTGGGCCGCGCCGCCAGGGCGCTCAAGGGCGGCGGCGTCGGCGTCTACCCCGACTCCGACTTCGTCCATATCGACACCGGCCGGGTTCGGACCTGGTAGCTTTCGGCCTTACCGCCCCTTACGGCCTTCCAGCAACGGCTTGATCCCTTCGAGAGCCTGCTGGATGCGGTCGGCCGGGACCTTGCGCAGGTCGAAGCCGAACCAGCCCTGAGGCACCTCCAGCATCTGCTGATCGACCGGTCCCACCCGCAGTCCCGACAGCGTCATCTCCACCGGCGAGTCGTCGCCGTTGGCGTTGTCGACCACCCCCACCGCCTTGACCACGATTCCCTCGCGGCTGGTCCAGATGTCGCCACTGAAGCCGCCTTTGGGACCATCGGCCCGCGCCTTCCAGCGTGTGGCGCGAATGCCCGCCACGCTCTCCTCACGCACCTTGCTCCGCTCGACCCGCCAGGTATCCAGCCCCCCGGCCAGCGCGCCGGCGGCCTTCAGCGAGAGCCCCACATACCACTTGCCGGAAAGCCCGAGGACATAGGCGGCATCGCTGTCACGCAGGATCAGGACGCCCTGGCCGCCGCCGCTGGTCTCGACCTCGCGACGCTCGCGGCCCTGGGCGTGCCACACTGTGCCGTGATAGGTGCCGCGCGAGCTGCTGATGGAAAAGTCGGCGCGATAGGACGCCGCCGAGTCGAGCAGGTCGAGGGCGGGCTCGGCGGCCCGCGCCGCTCCCCCCATGATCATGAAGATGACGGCCAGCACGATCTTGGACACAAATCTCTCCTTCGCAAGAAAAGCACCACGTGGCGCAAGAAAACCACGAGGTGGCGAGGCTGCATGAGGAACCCTTTGGCAGCGCCTTCCTCCCACTCTATCATCACCCGAGAGCGTGACCACCGAGGAGAACAGCATGCCCGAGCAGCAAGCCGGTGACGAGACGAGGCTGCTCGACCGTGCGGTGACGGTTCTCGCCCGCGCCACCGAGGCTTTGGTCCGCGCCACCAACGAATACGAATTGCTGGACCAGATCTGTCTGATCGGGGCCGAGGTGGTCGGGTATCGTCTGGTGTGGATCGGCTATGCCCGCCAGGATTCCGCCAAAACCGTTCTGCCGGTCGCCACCGCCGGCGTCGCGGCCGCCTATGTGGATCAGATCCAGGTATCCTGGGCCGACGACGAGTTCGGGCAAGGTCCCGCCGGCATCGCCATCCGGACCGGACAGCCCTATATCGTCTCCGATATCGAGACCGCCCCCATCTTCACCCCCTGGCGCGAGGCGGCGAAGCGCCACCGGTTCCGCTCCAGCATCACCCTGCCGATCGGCGAGGACGACAACCGGATCGGCGCCCTGATGTTCTATGCCGACGAACCGGGAGCCTTCGATCCGGTGACCGTGAGGCTTCTCACAGCACTGGCCGGCAACCTCGCCCATGGCATCGCCGCGCTCCGGATGAAGGCGAAACACGACCTGATGGTCAAGGAACTGGCGGAAAGCGAGGAGCGCTACCGCTCGCTGATCGAAATGAGTCCCGACCCCATCATCGTGCACAGCCACGGAACCATCCTGTTCGCCAATCCGGCATCGGCACAATTGTTCGGCGTCGGCCCCGGCGTGGCGCTGGTCGGCCGGCCGCTGCTGGACATGATCCATCCGGACTCGCGGGCCATCGCGGTGGCCCGCATCGCCGACCCGCCGCCACCGCCCTTTCTCGCCCAATACAAGCTTATCCGCCTTGACGGACGGATCTTCGAGGCCGAAGTCGCCGCCTGTTCCATCGCCTTCCGCGGCGTCTCCGCCCGAATGCTGGCCATCCGCGACATCACCGAGCGCACCCAGGATCAGGAGCAGATGCTTCAGACCGCCAAGCTGGCCACTCTCGGGGAAATGGCCGCCGGCCTCGTCCACGAACTGTCGCAGCCGCTCAACATCATCCGCCTTGCCTCCGAGGGGGCGCTGATGCTGATCGAACGCGGCAAGGCCTCGCCGGAATGGCAGGCGCAGCAGTTCCAGCTGGTGGCGGAACAGTCGGAACGCGCTGCCGAAATCATCGACGACATCCGCATCTTCAGCCGCCGCGACACCAGCCCGGTTCAGGTCTTCGACGCGCTGCAAGGCATTCGGACCGCCACCGACGTCTTGCTGAGCCAGCTCCGCCCCGACGGCATCACCCTCGACCTGGACCTGCCGCTGGGAGCATTGCCGGTTCGCGGCCGCCGCGTCCAGTTGGAGCAGGTGGTGATGAACCTGCTGAACAATTCCCACCACGCGCTCCGCGACCGCAAACAAGACATGCCGAAAGACTGGCATGGCCATATCGACCTAAAGGCGGAACGCGACCACGATCAGCTCAAGATCGTGATCTCCGACAATGGCCCCGGCATTTCCGAGGCCATCAAGTCCCATATCTTCGAGCCGTTCTTCACCACCAAGGAAGCCGGGCGCGGCACCGGCCTCGGCCTGTCGGTGAGCTTCAGCCTGATCGCCGCCATGGACGGGCGCCTCGAATTGCAAGACAGCCCGGCCGGCGCCAGCTTTGCCATCTCGCTGCCGCTGGATCAGAAATCCATCGACCCGGCGCCGCCCCATCCCCCGTTATGCGCGCCATCGGGGGGGGCCTTCACCAATGCCCACATCCTGGTGGTGGATGATGAAAAAGCCGCCGCCGACGCCCTGGCCCATTATCTCACCGCGCTCGGATGCCGGGTCAGTGTCGCCGGAACCGGCCAAAAGGCCTGGGAGGTATTCTCGGCCGATCCCGCCGACGTCGTCATCACCGACCTGCGCATGCCGGCCGGCGGTGGCGAAGAACTGGTGGAAAAGCTGCGGGATTTCGACCCGCTGCAGCCGATCATCATCGTCACCGGACATCTGGGCGCCACCGAAAGAGTGGCCGACAATCTTCAGGATGACCGCTGCGCCGTGTTGAAAAAGCCGGTCGCCCTGGGAAGTCTGGGAGATTTGGTCGCAACCTTTCTACTCCCTCCCACCTAATAGTTTTTTCGGCCAATGCCATCGTCGAGATTGTTTATGTAACAAGGCTTGTTTATACTTCCGGGTAGGTAGGGCCGGTATCAGCCGGAAGACTGGGAGTGGGGTAATATGCAAATACTGGTGGCCGACGACCACAAGCTGGTTCGCGACGGGCTCCGGCCTTTTCTGCACGAACTCGATCCAGCCGTCGAAGTCCTGGACGCGGCCACGCTCGGCGAAGCCTTGCTGTTGGTGGACAGCACTCCCGGCCTCGGCTTGGTGCTCCTGGACCTGATGATGCCGGGCATGGACGGGCTGACCGGTCTGCAACAGATCAAGGCCAAGATCCCCAATACGCCGGTGGTCATCGTTTCGGGCTATTCCTCGCGCGATCACGTGGTCGCGGCGGTCCAGTCCGGTGCCGCCGGCTTCATTCCCAAGACGGTCAGCGGCGCCGCCATGGTCAACGCCTTGCGTCTGGTCCTGTCCGGCGAGACCTATCTGCCGTCGAGTACCTTCTTCGAGGACTCGGCTAGCCAGACACCGGTCGCCGCCAAGCCGGTCGGCGCGCCGCCGCCGTTCGACCGTCTGTCGCGGCGTGAAGGCGAGATCCTGGCTCAGCTGGTGGAAGGGCGGACCAATAAGGAAATCGCCATCGCCCTCAGCCTTCAGGAAATCACCATCAAGGTTCACCTGCGCAACGTCTATCGCAAGATCGGCGCCGCCAACCGCGCCCAGGCGGTCCGCATCGCCTTGCAATCGGGCTGGATCATGCCGCCGGTGATCAACTAGCCGTTTGCGACCAGTTCGTCGCGATGCCACCATTCCAGAGCCGTTTTGGCCGCCAGGGTAACCAGGGCCAGAACGGCGAGGAGCGACGCGACCGCGAAGGCGCCGACGAAATCATATTCGTTGTAAAGAATTTCCACATGCAGGGGCATGGTGTTGGTCAGCCCCCGGATATGCCCCGAGACCACTGACACCGCCCCGAATTCCCCCATGGCGCGGGCGTTGCACAGCAGCACGCCATAGAACAGGCCCCACCGCACATTGGGCAGCGTCACCAGCCAGAAGGTGCGCAACCCACTGGCGCCCAGCGTCAAGGCAGCCTCCTCCTCCTCACGCCCCTGCTCCTCCATCAACGGAATCAGCTCGCGGGCGACGAAGGGGAAGGTGACGAAAATCGTGGCCAGTACGATACCCGGCACCGCGAAGATCACCCTGATGTCGTGTTCGGCCAGCCATGGCCCCAGCAGCCCCTGAAGACCGAACAGCAGCACATAGATCAGGCCCGAGATCACCGGCGACACCGAGAACGGCAACTCGATCAGGGAAATCAGCAGGCTCTTGCCCCCGAAGTCGAACTTGGCGATGGCCCAACTGGCCGTCAAACCGAAGACCACGTTCAGCGGCACCGAGATGGCTGCCACGATCAGAGTGAGGCGGATGGACGACAAGGTGACGTCGGTGGACAGGGCACGGCCATAAGCGCCAAGCCCCTTGGCGAAGGCCTCCACCAAGACCGCCACCAGCGGCAGCACCAGGAACAGCGCCAGGAACGCCAGTGCCAGGATGGTCAGAATCCAGCGCACCGGTGCCGGGTCGCGAATGGCTTGGTTGCCCATGGCTCAGCCTCCCATGCGCACGCGGCGCCATTTCTGCAACAGGTTGACCGCCAGCAGCAGCGTGAACGAGATCGCCAGCATGATGGCGGCGATGGCGGTGGCGCCCACATAGTCGTACTGCTCCAGCTTGGTGATGATCAGCAGCGGCGCGATTTCCGACACGCCGGGAAGATTGCCGGCAATGAAGATCACCGAGCCGTACTCCCCCACTCCGCGGGCCAAGGCCAGGGAAAAGCCGGTCAGCAGCGACGGGGCGACGGCCGGCAGAATAACCCGGAAGAAGGTCTGCAACCGGTCGGCCCCCAGCGAGGCGGCGGCCTCCTCCAGTTCCAGGTCCACATCCTGGAGAACCGGCTCCACGGTTCGCACCACGAAGGGCAGACCGATGAACACCATGGCGACCACGACCCCCAGCGGGGTGAACGCCACCTTGATCCCCAGCGGCTCCAACAGCCTCCCCAGCCAACCGTTGGGAGCATACAGCGCGGTCAGGGCGATGCCGGCCACGGCGGTCGGCAAGGCGAAGGGCAGATCGACGAAGGCATCGACGATCTTGCGGCCGGGAAACGGATAGCGCACCAGCACCCAGGCCACCAGCAGCCCGAACACCGCGTTGATCAGCGCCGCGGCGAAAGCACCGCCGAACGACAGCCACAGCGCCGACAGAACCCGAGGATCGCTGAGAATGTGCCCCCACTGCGCCAAGGTCGTTCCCGCCGCCTTGAGCAGCAGCGCCGCCAACGGCAACAGCACGATCAGCGACAGATAGAACAGGGTGAAACCCAGGGTGGGGCCGAAGCCCGGGATGACGCTGGACGCCACCCGGGTTCGACGCAACAGGGGAAGCGCCGCAGCGGTCACGGCCCCCTCCCCTACTTCTTCGCCGAGATGCGGTCGAACACCCCGCCATCGGCGAAATGGGTAGCCTGAGCCTTGGTCCAGCCGCCGAACACGTCATCGATGGTGAACAGCCGGACCGGCTTGAAGGTCCCGGCGGTCTTCTTGATCACGTCCGGGTCACGCGGACGGTAGAAGTTCTTGGCGATGATGGCCTGGGCCTCGGGGGTGTAGAGAAACTGGAGATAGGCCTCGGCCACCGCGCGGGTGCCACGCTTGTCGACCACCTTGTCCACCACCGCCACCGGCGGCTCGGCCAGGATCGACAGTGACGGCACCACGATCTCGAACCCGCCGCCGAATTCCTGCAAGGCGAGATAAGCCTCGTTCTCCCAGGCCAGCAGCACGTCGCCCAAGCCGCGCTGGGCGAAGGTGACGGTGGCGCCGCGCGCCCCGGAATCCAGCACCGGCACGTTCTTGTACAGCTTGGAGACGAACTCCTCTGCCTTGGCCTGATCGCCATTGGTTTGGTTGAGCTCATACCCCCAGGCCGCCAGATAATTCCACCGCGCCCCGCCGGAGGTCTTGGGATTGGGAGTGATCACCGACACGCCCGGCTTGATCAGATCGCCCCAATCCTTGATTTGCTTGGGATTGCCCTTCCGGACCAGAAACACGATGGTGGAGGTGTAAGGGGCGCTGTTATAGGCGAGTCGGGACTGCCACTTGCCATCCAGCAACTTGGCTTTGTCGGCGATGGCGTCGATATCGTAGGCCAGCGCCAAGGTCACCACATCGGCCTCCAGCCCGTCGATCACCGACCGGGCCTGCTTGCCCGATCCGCCGTGGGACTGGTTGATCTTGAGGTCCTCGCCGGTCTTGGTCTTCCACTGCGCGATGAAGGCGTCGTTGATCGCCTGATACAGTTCGCGGGTAGGATCATAAGAGACGTTCAGCAGCGTCTTGGTCTCGGCACCATGGGCGCCGGGAATGGCCGTGGCCAGCCCCAAGGCCAGCAACACCGCGAACAGCCCGGCCAGCGCCAGGCGCTGAACCTCCTCATTCCGAAACAGCCACATCACGACCTCCGCCCGCTCTGAAACCTATTAATCTAACAATCTGTAGACTGTGGGATTAATTGAGTCAAGCATGCATCTCCCGGGGGCGGGCGGGCACGACCGCCCCCCGATCTAGGTCGAAAATCCAAAGGAAGGATGCTACTTCGTCTTCATCTCATGAATTCCGGTCCAATCCGACGGCGGCGGATCGGCCAGATACTGACGGCAGCGTTCCATGAAGATCGCCGGAATCTTGTCGTTGGGCGCCAGGGTCGCGACCTGCTCGTAGAGATGGACGGCCAGCGTCCAATCCCGGCTTTGATAGGCCGCGAAAGCGGCTTCGGTCAGCCGGCAATGCTCCAGCTGTTCGGGAGTGGCCAGCAACTCGGCGGGCCCCTGGCGCAGCGCCACCAGTTCGAAGATCTTCTCGCCCGCCTTGCGCCCCTTCACCGCCACCACGTCCAGCGGACGGACCAGGATGCTGTCGCCGGCCGAGTCGACCACCGCCTCGCTGATACAGATTTGGGTGCCGTAGAGCTTGTTGACGCCTTCAAGGCGAGACGCCACATTGACGCCATCGCCGACCGCCGTGTAGCTCATGCGCTGGACCGAGCCGATATTGCCGACGATGACGTTGGCGGTATGCAGGCCAATGCGAACGAACATGGTCGGCAATCCCGCCGCCGCCCATTCGTCGTTCATCAGGGCCTGAACCCGCTTGGCCTTGAGCGTGGCGACACAGGCCCGCAAGGCGTGATCCTCGCGCCAATTGGGCGCCCCCCAGAAGGCCATGACGGCGTCGCCGATATACTTGTCGACGGTGCCGTCCTCCTGGCCCACGCAATCGGAAATGGCGGCGAGATGACGCGAGACGTGAACCAGCAGATCGCCGGCCGCCATGCGCTCCGACAACCCGGTAAAGTCGGCGATGTCGGTGAACATCACCGTCAGGGTGCGGTCTTGCCCGCCCAGCTCGATGGTGCGACCGCTGGCGACCAGTTCGCGGACCAGATCGCGGGGAACGAACATGCCAAAGGTGCGAAGCGCCCTCTTCATCATGTTGAGCGAGTTGATCAGGTCGCCCACTTCCACCACCCTGGCATTCAAAACGATGGGGTTGGCGAGGTCGAATTTCTGGATTTTCTGGATCTCGACGGACAGACGGGCCAACGGCCTGGATATCCAGCTCGACAGCACCGCCAGACCGATCATGCCCAGCACCATCAGCCCCATCCCGACCATGACGATGTCGCGAGTGTTTTCCTTCAAGGTGCCGACGAAATCGTTTTCCAGCACGACAATGGCCAGCAGCCACTTCTTGCCGAATTCGTCCGGCAGACCGCTGAACGACCCCAGATGACGATGTCCACCGGATTCGAAATGCACCAACCGCGCCGGCGCGGCGCGGTAGGCGGCGAACGCATCGGAAATCCTGGCGTCGTTCAACTCGCCGGCCTTCACCAGCGACAGCTTCATGCCGTCCTGGCGAATGGCGCGAGACGCATCGGGATAGGCGATGATCTGGTCTTGCTCGTCGACGATCAGGCCGACACCGGACGGACCGAGGTCGAGGCTGGCGAGAAAGTCGGAAAGCTGGTTGGTGGTGATATTGGCGGCGGCGGCGCCGATCAGGCGGCCATCGCGGGCGATGATCGGGTAGGCCGCGGCAATTCCGGGCTGACGCGTGCTGGTATAGACCACAAGGTCGGTCCAGATCAGGCCGCGCCGCGTCGCCACATCCTTGTACCAGGAGCGGTCCCGCGCATCGTAATTGAGGGTATTGGAGCTTTCACTGCCAACAACCGTGCCGTCACGCTTCACATAGCTCCAGACATCCGAATAGCCTCCGCCCGTACGATCTATGACCCGCAGGGCGAACCGCGCATCGGGCGGCGGCGGGTTGTTGTTGACGCCGAACTTCTCGGTGCCCGGCGGGATGGGAAACACCTGGAGGAACCTGCCATCCGCCTCGAACGCCAGATAGATGCTTTGCAGCTGCGGCGTGGAATCGAGCAGGCTCATCATATAGGGAAACAGGCTTCCATCGCGTGCCTTGGCCTCGTCGATGGCGGCAAGTTCGGCGGTCGCCTGCACATCCGCCGCCACCGGCTTGAGCAAGGCCACGGCGCTGTTGATGCCGGACGCCGCTGTCCGATCAACGAAGCGCTCGACTAGGTCGAGAACCGCCCCTTCGTTCTTGTTGTAGGCGAAGGCCACCAAGGTCACGATGATGACGGTCAACAGCGCCGCGAAGGCGGCGACAATGTTGATCTGCAAGGTCAGCCCGCGACCACGCGGCCGCCGCCGCCGCTCGGCGACCCAGGCCTTCTCGGACAGGGCGGCTTCGCTCAGGCTATCGGAGGGGGCTGAGGTCGTCATGCGGGTCCCATCTCGTTGGCATCATGTTGCCGGCAATCGCCGCATCGTTTCAGGTGGCATTCGAGCCGGCAAAATTTAAGGCCCTGAGTCGAAACACCTAACAAGCGCCTGGTTATAAGGAACAAATTCAGCCCTGACCATCCGGCGTTGGCCTTAGAAGACAGCCGTCTTGCGCCTCGGCGGGGCCGGGCCTATCTTCGCCCCATGACACGCTCCACCCTCACCCTTTGCGCCGACGATTATGGTCTTGCCCCCGGAATCGGCCGCGCCATCCGCGCCCTGATCGAAGCCGGCCGGTTACAGGCCACCGGCTGCATGACCGGCAGTCCCCACTGGCCGGACGAAGCGGTTCTGCTGAAACCGCTGGAGGGCAAGGCCCAGTTCGGCGTCCATCTGACCCTGACCGATCAACGACCCTTGGGAGCCATGCCCAAGCTCGCGCCCCATGGGACGCTGCCGCCGGTGGGAACCATGGTCAAGCGCGCCGTCACCCGCCGCCTCGACCGGGCCGAGATCGCCGCCGAACTGGAACGTCAGGTCGATGCGTTCCAAGCCGCCATGGGTCGCGCCCCCGACTTCCTCGACGGCCATCATCATGTCCACCAGCTCCCCATCGTGCGTGACGTGGTCATGGATCTGTGGCGCCGCCGGCTCAAGCCCACCGGCGGCTGGGTGCGGTCGTGCTGGGAGAATCCCCTGGCCATCCTGGCGCGGGGAATCGACCCGGTTCGGGCCACTGTCATCGCCCTGCTGGGCCTGCGTCTGCGCTGGATGCTCAAAGCCGCCGGAGCCCCCCACAACCGGGGCTTCCGCGGCGTCTACGACTTCTCCGGCAAAGTTTCCTATTCCGAGCTGTTCCGGCGCTTCACCGATTCCCCCGGCCCGCGGACCTTGGTGATGTGTCATCCCGGCGAGGTCGACGAGGCGCTGAAGGCGTGCGAATGGCTGACCGACCAGCGCGAGGTGGAATACCGCTTCCTGGCCTCGGACGCCTGCCCGGCCTCGCTGACGGACCGTGGCCTCACGCTGTCGGGGCTATGACCCGACGTTCCGCCGCCGTCCGGCTGGCCGCGTTCTACGCCGCCCTGTTCGCCGCCGTGGGCATCCACATCCCGTTCTGGCCGCTCTGGCTCAAGGATCGCGGCCTCAGCCCCTCCGAAATCGGCCTGCTGGTCGCCGCCGGTTACCTGACCCGGCTGGTGGCCAATCCCGTGGTCGGGCATCTGGTCGATCATCGCGGCGACCGCAAACGCCCCATGCTGGCCCTGGCGCTGGCCGCAGGGCTGCTGTGGCTGCTGTTCCCGCTCGCCACCGGCTTCGTGCCGATCCTGATCATGACCGTGGTGGCGATCTTTCCCTTCACCAGCCTGATGCCGGTGGGCGATTCGCTGGCCATGATGGTGGTCCATACCCATCGGCTGGATTACGGAAGGGTTCGGCTGTGGGGGTCGCTGGCCTTCATTGCCGCCGCCACCCTGATCGGCCAGGCGCTGGTCGATTGGCCGGTCTCGATCCTGCCCTGGCTAATCTCGGCGACGCTGCTGCTGACCGCCGCCAGTTGCGCCGTCCTGCCCGATGCCCGCGTCCCGCCGCACGACGACCCGCCGCCACCGGTGCGACCGTTGTTGGCCAGCGGGGTTTTTCTGCTGTTCCTGCTGACCGCCTCGCTCAACCAGGCGGCTCATACCGTCTATTACGCCTTCGCCACCATCCATTGGAAGGCCGCCGGCCTGTCCGATCCGGAGATCGGAGTGCTGTGGTCCGAGGGCGTGGTGGCCGAGATCGTCCTGTTCGCCGTCAGCAGCCGCGTGGTCGTCCGCTTCGGTCCCGCCGGGCTGTTGCTGGCCGCCGCCCTGGGTGGCGCCCTGCGCTGGACCATCCTGGGGACCACCGCCGACATGGTCTGGGTCGCCGGTGCCCAGCTCCTGCATGCCGCCACGTTCGGCTGCGCCCATCTGGGAGCCATGCACTTCATCCTGCGCGCCGTTCCCCCGTCCCTGTCCGCCCGGGCCCAGGGGCTTTATGCCGCCATCGCTGTCGGGCTGGCCCCCGGCCTGATGACACCGGTGAGCGGGTACCTCTACGAGCGCCTGGGCGGCGGCTCGTTCCTGGCCATGGCGGGGCTGTCGGCAGCGTCGGCGCTGCTGGCCTGGCGGTTGAACCGCTCGTGGGCCGGCGGACCTCTGATCAAGGCCTAAATCCCGTTTCCCCCTGGCCGATGGCTGGAGTAGACTCCGCGATGGGGAATATCTTTGTTGGATGTACGGGGTATGAGCGGGAACACCAAGACTGTCGCGGAGATGTCGCGACACGAGCTGATGGAGATGTTGGGCCGTTTCGCCGGACTGCCACCACCCAAGGGCCATGACCAGGACGACTGGGATGACTGGCTGGTGGCGTCGGTGCTGCTGCGCTGCCGTCGCGACGCCGCCGACGAGACCGCAGGAACGGCGGCGGCGATCAAGCTGTTGGCTCCGCTGAAGTTCTTTCCCCAGCTGCTGCCGCATCTGGAGGATCAGCTTGGGCGCAGCTTGACCACCGAAGAACTGCTACCCGCCGTAGCGCTGCGCAAGAAGAAGTGACGCAATGTCGGCCATGACCGGCCGCCAGTCGCCGGCCTCGGCCTGACGAAACAAGCGCAGGCTGGGATACCAGTCGGTCGTCTCGCCCTCGAACCGCCAGCGCCAGTCGGTCCCGATGGCCGGCAGCAGGCCCCAGGCGGGGCGGTCGAGAGCGCCGGCCAGATGGACCACGGCGGTATCCACCGAAATCAGCAGGTCCAACTGCGCCATCACCGCCGCCGTCGCCGCGAAGTCGGTCAACAACGGCGACAGGTCGCGCACCCGGTCGGCCCAGGGCGAGCCGGCCAGTTGCTCCAATCCGGCCCCCAGTTGCAGACTGCACCAATCGATCCCCGGAAGGTCCAGCAGCGGCGCCAAATCGGAAAGGCTGATGCTGCGATTGGAATCGTTGCTGTGCCCGGGATTGCCGGCCCAGACCAATCCCACCCGCTTGCCCGTGGCCGGGGGCAGCGACACGGTGGATGGGGTCGATAGATAGGGACCGCCGGGCCAGGATGCTTCCGGCGTCAGTCCCAATTTGTGCGGCAGGCTGCACAGCGGCAGATGGACGTCCATGTCGGGGAGAGGATCCGACAAGCCGAAGGCCGCCTCCACCCCCGGCACCGAGGCCGCCAGAGTCTTGATTTCGTCGCGGAGAACGACGAAGACTCGATGCCCCCGTTCGGCGACGGGACGCACAAAGCGCAGGAATTGCAGGGCATCGCCCATGCCCTGGTCGTTCCACACCAGGACCCGGCAACCGGACGGCTCGTCGCCGTTCCATTCCGGAACCGGCCAGTCCAACCGCGACACGCCGGGCAGACGGAGTCGCCACTCATACGCGGCGAATCCCTCGGCCCAACGCCCTTGCCGTAGCAGCAAGTTGCCCAGATTGAATTGAGCCAAGGCCAGATCGTCGCTGGAGTTCGCCTCGGCAATGGCGCGGCGATGGCAAGCTTCGGCGGCGTCGAAACGACCGGCGCGCAGATGGCTCATGCCAAGATTGGTCCAAGCGGCCGACCAGCCGGGGAAAGCCTGCAACAGGCGATCATAAGCCTGGACTGCCGCCTCGACCGCCCCTCGGCGATAGTGGAAATCAGCGAAATTGTAGAGCAGGCGAGGTTCGTCCGGACAATGGCGGAGAGCCTCGCCATAAATCTCGCCGGCGGCATCAAGGTCGGCGACGGCTTCCACCGCCGCAGCCCGATTGAGCCAGGCGTCGTGATGGGTCGGAACCAGGTCGGTGACGCGCCGCCATGCCTCGGCCGCCTCGGCCAGCCGCCCCAGGTCGCGCAGAATTACGCCATGGTTATAGGCGACATCCTCCCGGCCGGGCAGCAAGGCCTCGGCCTGCTCGACCAAGGGCAGCGCCGAAAACGGGTCGTCCTGCGCGGCCCGGACCACCGCCAGCAAATACAGCCCCTCGCCGGTAGCGCCCCGCGACAGCAGCGATTGGCAGCCGGCCTCGGCGACGGCGAAATCGCCTTGCTCCAGTGCCGCGATGATGGATCGCCGATCGTCATCCGCCGTCACGACGCTACTCCGCGAAAATGGGTTGTCGCATCAGGAATAACCGAAATGCTTCAGCCAATCTCCCGCTTTGTCGGCAAAAGCCCGTTCGACATCGGGGCTCAAGTGATTGTGCCAATCACCGATGACGCCCTTGCGGAAAAACGATGCCCGGCTTTCATCGCCGGACTCACGCCCACCGCTCAACGTGGCGAATGACGCCGCCGAGGCGCAGTGTTCGATTTCACGGTGGCCCGACCTTGCCCCAAGAAACTTGAACATCCGCGTCAACTCGGCGGGAGCGGCGGCGCTCAGATCCTCATACCGGACCGTCATGTAGCGCCCCGGAACCGTATGGCCGAACTCCGTCGCCGTTTTGACGACACCGGCCCAAGTCTCGGCGAACTGAGCGACATAATTGTCGAACGAGGCATAGGTATCGACGGTTCGGCCGTGATCCAGGCGCAGATTGTGGAACCATCCTGAAACCGCGCAATCCCGGCCGTCACGCACCACATGGATGAACTTGGCTTTCGGAAACAGCAGGGCAAGAGTCGGCAAACCGGAGGCATTGTCGGGAGTCTTCTCGCCGACCGCGACCCAATTTCTTTCCCGGCACTTTTCATCCAACAACAAACAGATGCTGGTCGCCAGGATGTGGAAAAGGTGGTCCGTCGTCACCTTGGGAATACGGCTGATCTGATCGAACAGCGTCATATTCTTACCATCAATGTATTCATTGTAACGGTCTAACGCATTGACGAGGTGATCTGCCAATACGTCCATGAAGTGCCCTTCCCCATTGCAGGATATATTAGGATGGGCGTCAAGGAGAAGCTGCACCCAAGTGGTGCCTGACTTCATCATTCCACAAATAAAAAATATCTGGCCAGATCGAATCCGTGAGATTCTGCCTTGGAGTCCGTCGAAATCGTAGCTCGATGATTTCGCTTCTTTTTCTGCCATGGCCCGATATCGCTTTCAGGTCGATCTCCAGAAAGCGCCACGACGTCAACCAAGCCGCCGTCTCGATGACGGACGGTGACGGCCCTCGGCGGCGCGTCTTGAAAATGACACCCGTTCGTAACAGCCGTATGGCGATGTTCTTTGGAATTGGTAACAAACTGTATCTGCGTGATTGAGGTGGGCATGTCCGCCTGAAATCAACGGGATGTCACCCGGCTCGAATCCCTCAATACAGTATGGGAAGAAGGAGCCGCCACATCACCCCCACCGTCCCGCAGGCCGCCAGGGTCGGCAACATGCCCATGTGGAACCGCAGCATGGCGACGGCAGCGGCGAGCGCCAGCACCAGCGACACCGGGTCCAGGCTGGCGGGGTCGGGAATGGTGAGGTACAGGCTCCCCAGGCGGTTTTCCTTCACCTGGGTGAAGATGACGTGCAGGGCGAACCAGACCGCCAGATTGCCGATCACCCCCACCACGGCGGCGGTGATCGCGGCCAGAGCTCCCGACAGAGCCCGGTTCCCCCGCAAAGCCTCCACATAGGGGGCACCGGCCAAAATCCACAGGAAACACGGCGTGAAGGTGACCCAAACGGTAAGCGTCGCCCCCACTACGCCTCCCAGCCACGGCCCCAGACTTCCCGGATTGCGGAAGCAGGCGAGAAAACCGACGAACTGGTTGACCAGGATCAGCGGCCCCGGCGTGGTCTCGGCCAGACCGAGACCCTCCAGCATCTCGCCCGGCTGCAACCAGCCATGGACCTCCACCGCTTCCTGGGCCACATAGGCCAGCACGGCATAGGCGCCGCCGAAAGTCACCACCGCCATCTTGCTGAAAAACAGTCCGACCGCGCCGAACGCCCCCTGACCCCAGGCCAACGCCACGGCAACCGGTGCCCACCACAGCACCAGGCAGATCGCCGCGACGACCAGTGAACGGCGGAGATTGGGGCGGGTGTGGTCGGCTCCCAGCTCAATGGCCCGGTCCGCGGCGCCGCCGCTTCCGGCGGCGTCCCGTTTCGGCTGGAAGGCCGGACGGCCGGCACGGGCCGCCAGCCCCCCCACCACACCGGCACTCAACACGATCAACGGAAACGGCAGCCCCAGGAAAAAGATGGCGACGAAGGCCGCCGCCGCGATCCACAGAAATTCGCCGCCCTTCAACGCCCGCTTGCCGATGCGCAGCAAGGCCTCGACCACCACCGCCAGCACCGCCGGTTTAATGCCATAGAACAGCCCTTCCACCAGCGGCACCTGATGAAATCCGGCGTAAAGGCTGGCCAATCCCATCATCACTACGGAGCCCGGCAGCACGAACAGGGTGCCGGCGACTACTCCGCCCAGACCGCGATGGAGCAGCCAGCCGATATAGGTCGCCAGTTGCTGCGCCTCGGGGCCGGGCAGCAGCATGCAATAGTTCAAGGCGTGCAGAAAACGGGCCTCGCCCACCCAGCCCTTTTCCTCCACCAGGATCCTGTGCATGGTGGCGATCTGGCCGGCGGGACCGCCGAAGCTGAGAAGGCCGATCTTGAGCCAGACCTTGAACGCTTCGCCGAAACTGGGATGACGCTCGGTCATAGGGCTCTCTTTCCACAGACACTCCACCAACGGCAAAAGCCTACACCACCCGGAATAAGCGGCACAGCCCGTTCCGAAACCGCGGTACACCTAAATCGGAAGTCCTGTGTCACAACCTCACCCGTTATGTTACGGTACCATTGCTGGTAGTGCCGCAAGGAGGGGGCGTATGGCCGATGGCGAATCTCCCGGGGGAGTAAAGGCGGCAGCGGTCGTTCGCCCGCCGGGAAGCGGCGTGATCGATTGCCTGGAAGGCTTCACCCGAATCCTCCAGGGGCAAGGCTATCTGGTGCGTGGGCTGATCCAACGCAACGCTCCGGAAACCAGTCCGTGCGGCTGCACCACCATGCTGGTGGACCTCGACACCCGTGCGGAATACCGCATCAACCAGGACCCCGGCCCGCAATCTTCCTGTTGCCACGTCGATACATCCGGTTTCACCGAGGCCAGTCATGTGCTGCATCGCGCCATGGCCGCCGACACCGATCTGATCGTCGTCAACACCTTCGGCAAACTGGAGTCCCGGGGACAAGGGCTGGCCGACGAAATGCTGGCCATCATGGCCCTGGGCATTCCGCTGATCACGACCGTCGAGGGCCCCAGCCTGTCCCTGTGGCGAGACTTCACCGGCGGTTTGGCGGGAGAGATTCCGCCCAATTGCGGCGGCCTGATGCGATGGTGGGATGGGGTGCGCCCACGGGGCTTGCCGCGCGCCTTCCGCAACACGCCCAAGACAGCGCGCCCGACAACACCCTGACCCCCGGAATCAGGGGGCGTTCCAACGGATCGAGCCGATCCCGGAAATGTCGTAGCCGCCAAGAGCTTCGGCCCGCGCCGCGAACTCGACCGTCCGAGTGAAGGCCAGCAGAGCCTGCACCGGTGGCTCGAAATAGGCCCGACGATCGACGACCAGATCGAAACGCTCCTTATGCAGGGGAACGAAGCCGAGTTTGAGGCTGTTGGCGACCGAGGCCACCGCCAGACCGGCATCGGCACCGCCCTCGATAATGGCCAGCCCCACATCGGTCTCACTACGGACCGGAACACTGGCGGTCTGAATGTCGGCGGACGAGAGCCCCGCCTCGGCGAGCAACCGCTCGAACAAAACCCGGCTCCCCGCCCCGTCCTGCCGCAACACCACCCGTGCCCTGGATCGCGCCAGATCCCCCACCGCCTGGATCGCCAGCGGATTTCCCGCCGCCACGACGAGGCCTTGGCGACGCCAGGCCCACTCGATCAGCACCACGTTGCGATCAGCCAGGGCCTGCTTGACCTGCGGTAGGTTATAGGTGCCGCTGTCCGGATCGAGCAGATGGATGCCCGCAGCCGCCGCTTCGCCGGCGGCCAGCCGCGCCAAACCGTCGGACGAACTCCCCGGCAGCACGGCCAACCCGCCACCCACCTCGCGCAGACACCACTCCAACAGCGGATCATGGCTGCCGGCCACCACCATCGGCACCTGACCGCCGCGAGGCGAACCGACGGCGGATGCGCTGTTACGCTTCAACCAGGCATCGATCTCGGTCTTGGGAAACAGCCACTTGCCGGTCACCCGCGTACACGGGATGCGCCGATCCTTCAGCAGTTCGTAGACCTTGCGCTCCTTGACCCGCAGGTAGTTGGCCACCTGATGAGTGTCCATCATTTCGGGAAATTCGGGAGATGAATCCATGGCATCCGCTCTATATCACAAGCCTTGAGAATGACCGGGCGACCGGCTCTTGACAAGCGGACAGAGAAACGGCCGGAGCATGCCCCGGCCGTTTTCAATCCGATGAGACGCGCGCAGCCTATTCGGCGCTGGCGACGGCGGCCAAAGCCTTGGCCAACTCGTAGACCCGCTTGCGAACTTGAGGATCGGTGATGTTGTAGTAAGCTCGCACCAGTTCCAACGTCTCGCGCTTGGTCATGGGATCGACTTCGAACGTCGCCGGCTCCTCGGACAGACCGGACGAGCCCTTAATGATGTTGACCGGGCTCTGGCTCTGGGTATTGTCCGACATGTCGTCGAAGAAATACGACACCGGAACGTCCAGAACCCGCGACAGGTCGAACAACCGGCTCGCCCCGATGCGATTGGCGCCACGCTCGTATTTCTGAACCTGCTGAAAGGTCAGGCCGATGGCCTCACCCAGTTTTTCCTGGCTCATGCCCAGCAAAGTGCGGCGCAACCGCATGCGGGCACCCACATGAACATCGACCGGATTGGGAGCTCCGCTCTCAAGGCGGCCCCTCGTCGATACATTTCTCTTAATCAAGGTAGCACTCCCGAACGACTTAGGAATCTTCGGGCATTCTATCGAGGGTTCGGCACAATGCAACTCTTTTTAGCATCGGCATCCATTACCATCGTATGGGGCGGGGACAATCATCGCCCCCTTCCTCCATGGTGCGGCAGCAACAACAGCTATTCCCCCCGGGCTCGCCAGTCATTATCCTCACCTCACACGTCATGGCATCCGGAGTTCACCTCCGCGGGGAAGATCAATGAAACCCTTGGCAGCAGTGTTTTTGGCTTTGGCGTTGACCGCCTGCGCCGAAATCACCAAATTCGAAAAGTCCGACGGCACGGCCTACTATTACGTCGACTGTGAAAACGGCATGCGCGTTCTGGAAACATGCTCCTTCGCCGCCCGGCGGACCTGCCCGAACGGCTATGTCCCGGTCAAGGTGGCGCCCATGTCGTCATCCTCCGATGATCGCCAATTCAGCCGCTGCAACGAAGAAAACCGGGACCGCCAGGAGGCCGGCGAGCCTCTCTCCACCTGCTCCAGGACGATCCACAACGAAGGCTACTTCGCCTGCAAGTGACGCCCTAGATTTAGCGGAAATTCAGCGGAAATTTGCCAGAATTCACTTGTGAAGCTCCCCTTTCGCGCGCATCATATGCGGACTGAATTTGGACCGCATGCGGTCCGCATCCGGGCAGGAGCGAGAGATGCAGTTCCGCGAACGCAGCCAGGTCATCCAGCTCATCCGGACCGTCTACGATCCGAAGATCAAGCGCGGCCGCTCCGAGCTGGTTGGCCGGATCGACAAGCAGGCGGCCAGGATCGACGACACGCTTCGCTCCGTCTGCACTCGTGACGAAGTCCGCGAAATCGAAATATTCCTTGAAGCCCGGACCGCCTTGCTGTCGCACGGCGCCACCCGCGAATCAGCCGGCAAACTGGCAAGCCAAATGCGACTGGCCGAATCTTATTTTCGAAGTCCGAGCGACACCGACCAAGCCCAGTTGGCTGCGGAAATTTTCACCGCCTGGGACGACCTGAAGAAGGCGATGCACAAGGCGGGGTTCCGCAAGAAGGCCCCGACGCACCAAGGGAGGAAACAATGACAGACTGGAACAAACTGCTGGAAGCCGGCCGCGAGCTTTCCCAGGCCTTCGACCTGCTGGATCGCGCCGACGAGGTCACCCTGCTGACCGCCGCCGCCGTCATCACCAAGGCCGGACTGCTTGACGCCGCCCGCGGCGCGGTCGCCCGCACCAACTGGCTGTTGGGACGATAGAAACGTAATGGCGGCCGGATCGCTCCGGCCGCCATTTCCTTGTCTCCGGCACCAAAAGGCTACAGCACCCGGATGTTCTTGAACTGCCAGGGATCGCTGGGGTCGATGTCCTCGGGGAACAGGCGGCCACGCCCATCAAGCGGCGTCCAGTCGGTATAGGCCCCCACCATCGGCCCCAGATAGGGGCGGCAGATCTCCAGGATACGCTGGAAGTCGATCTCGTCGGGCTCCACCACCCCCATGGCGGGGTTCTCCAACGCCCAGATCACACCGGCCAGAACGGTCGAGGTCACCTGCAAGCTGGTGGCGTTGTTATGAGGCGCCAGCGACCGCGCCTCGTCGATGGTCAACTGAGAGCCGTACCAGTAGGCGCCCTTGGCATGACCGGCCAGCAGAACCCCCAACTCGTCGGCGCCACCGACGATCTCTTTCATCATCAGGCGCTGGGACGGCTGCATCTGCCAGTTCTTGCCAGCCACCTCATGCAGCGACACCACGGCGTCGTCGCAAGGGTGGTAGGCGTAGTGAACCGTCGGACGATAGGTGACGGTGTCGCCGTCCTTCACCGTGTAGTAATCGGAGATGGAGATGGCTTCGCTGTGGGTGATCAGAAAGCCATGGAACGGGCCCTCCTTCGGCGTCCAGGTCCGCACCCGCTGGCTGGCGCCGGGACGCATCAGATAAATGGCGCTGTCGCGGCCGAAGTCGTGACGGAAGCCATCGGGCGGCAGCGCCTTTTCATGACTGCCCCATCCCAGCTCGGCCGGCTGGCAGCCCTCGCCGACGAAACCGTCGATGGACCAGGTGTTGACAAACTCCCCCACCGCCTTGGGCTGGGTGGTCACCTGGGTGTCGCGCTCGGCGATATGGATGACCTTGACGCCGAGCCGGGCGGCCAATTCGCTCCAGCTCTTGCGGGTCTTGGGAGTCTCGGTGGCGATGCCGCTGTCGGCGGCGACGTTCAGCAGCGCCTGCTTGACGAAGTGCGACACCAGACCGGGATTGGCGCCATGGGTCACCAGCGCGGTCGGCGCCGGGCCATCGACCCGCAGCGTCAGCATCTTCTCGCGCAGGGCGTAATTGGAGCGGAGCGATGGCGTCAGGTTGGGATCGGTATACCCCCCCGGCCACGGCTCGATGCATGTATCAAGGTAAAGCGCACCCACATCGCGACAAAGCTCGACCAGCGCCACAGACGACACGTCCACCGAAACATTCAGCAGGAAGTCGCCCTTGCGCAGCATGGGAGTCAGTCGGTCGCGATAATCATCCTCGGTCAAAGGGTGATTGATGAAGCGAAGACCGTATTCGTTGGCAACATCGCGACCGCGTTCGCAGGCCGTAATGATGGTGATCTTGGCCGGGTCAAGATCGATATGACGCAGCATCAGCGGCAAAACGCCCTGTCCGATGCTGCCACATCCAATCATGACCAATCGGCCCGGAAATACAATTCTGCTCATAATTATTCTCCACTTTGCTCAACGATCCGCTGGCGGGTCATCAACACTTCGGCCCGAAAACGACAGCCACCGCGCGGCCCCCGAAGCGGAGACCACGCTGTTTGTTGGCAACGGCGGCAAGCAACCGACTGAACGGTCGCGACAGCCGCCGTCACATACTTTTACTGATTTCCGGGATAACGCCCATCTTACGGGTCACAACCATGTCCACCTCCCTTTCGGGCACCGACCCACAACCGGTCGGCTCGTCCAAAAAGGACGCGTCCGTCGTTGCATAACCTCACAGGGCCATAGGCACGTACGTGTGCGTCACTCAGGGTTATATACCGCCCCTTCTTCGGCGATGCAACACCTGTCGTCGAAAACCCGGCAATAACGATACCACAGCGATATCGCCGAACACCGGAACGCATCCCATAATCCTTTGCTGCGCTCCTATTTCATCGCCTCGGTCTTGAGCGAATTCTTGAAGCGGCGATCTGTCCGGAGCGCCGCCTCCCGCCGCAACGCATCGCCGTGAGACAGCGGTCCTTCGGTGTAAATCACCCGCCAGGGACCACGGCCACGTGTGAATTTCGCGCCTTGGCCCGCGTTATGGCGACGCAACCGCTCATCCACATCCACTGCGATGCCGGTGTAACTGATCAACTTCTCATTGAGCAGAAGATAGACGAACCAATTCGACATATTTTCCCTTATTCAGCGCCCTCACTCATAGTGCGTTTACATTTGGAACGAAATTTAGTCATGCCTTGGGAGTAGTCTTAGCTATAATGTCTTCACCCCACTTGGAATTGGACCCGCAGCGCCTCCATGGAACAAACAATTCCCTACCATGTGCTGATTGTCGATGACGATCCCGCGGATGCCGCGCTGGTCACCAAGGCCATCGATTTTGGGCGCTTCCACTGTGTGGTGGACCGTGCCAGCGATGGCGTGGAGGCCATGGAAAAGCTACGTCTGCAAACGGGGCCGTCAACCGGGGCCTCCCGCCAGCACCCCCATCTGGTTCTGCTCGACATCAACATGCCGCGTAAGAATGGTTTCCAGGTTCTGGACGAGATTCGAGCGGACCCCCATCTGCGCCATCTCCCGGTGGTTATCCTGTCAACCTCCGCCGCCGAGCGCGACGTCAGCTCGGCATATCAGTCCGGCGCCCACGGCTACGTCACCAAGCCCATGGACGTGGACGACCTGTTCCAGGCCATCCACGGTATCCAGGAATACTGGTTCAACATCGTCCGGCGGCCGAAGCTCTGATCACCGCTCCTGGAACGCCTGCGTCGCCGCCAGATAAATCGGCTTGAGCAGGTATTGCAGAATGGTCTTCTCGCCGGTGATGACATCCACCTGAACGGTCATCCCGGGCAGGATGTGGTTGCGCTCGGGGTTGTTGCCCACATAGGGCTTGTCCAGTTCCACCAACCCTTTGTAGTAGGGAGTCTTCTTCTCGTCGAGGAAGGTGGACGGCGAGACTTGGTCGATCGTGCCGCCAACCGCGCCGAACCGGGCGAAATCATAGCTGCCGACCTTTATCCGTACTTTCTGGCCGGGCACGATATGGCCAACGTCGCGCGGCGTGATCTGGTTTTCCACCAGCAGGACGTCGTCCACCGGCACGATCTTGGTGACCATGCCGCCCGCCTGGATGACGGCGCCGGGGCTGGTGACCGCCAGTTCTTGGACGATGCCACGGACCGGAGAAATGATTTCCAGCCGCAGCACGCGATCTTCCAACTTGGAGCGGGCTTCGCGCAACTGCGCCAGTTCGGCGGTGACGGTCCCCATCTCGTTGAAGGCGTCGTGCGACGCCTTGGTCTTCTGATCGGCCAAACGGGTATCGGCCTCCGCCAAGGCTTCGCGCGCCGTCTTCAACTGTCCCTGAAAGCGGGTACGCTCCCCCTTCAGGCGCTCATATTCGCGCAGGATGTTGAAGTACACGACCTTGGAGGTCAGTTCCTTTTCCACCAGGTATTTGCGGATCTCCACTTCCTTGGCCAGCAGGTCGATCTGCTGATCCATGGCGGTGATCTGGTCGCGATACAACGCGATATCGGCGCGGCGTTGTTCGATCTGCTTTTCCAGCACCAGGGAGGCCGAATCCCGTGCCCGCTCCTGGGCTTCGTAGATAATTCCTTGGTCCTGGGCCTGCCCCTGGTCGCCCGAATCGTCGCGCGCGCCGGAGAAATCGGGGGCGCGCCCCTCGGCAAAGGCGCGCAGCCGCTCGGCCCGCAGCAACAACCCGGTTTCGCGCGCCCGCATCTGTTCCAGTTCGGACAGGGCCTGGGCCGGGTCGAGCTTGATCAGCACCTCGCCCTGGTTGACCAACTGTCCTTCCTTGACCATGACCTGCTGGACGATGCCGCCTTCCAGATGCTGGACCGGACGAATGAAGCTGGAGGGAACCACCTGACCGTTGGTCACCGCCACTTCCTTGACCGGCGTGACCGCCGCCCAACCGACCAAGGCGGCCACCGTCAAGATGGTGGTCAGCATGGTGCCGCGCACCAGAGGTCCGACACCGCCTTCCTCGAACACCACCGCCTGGGCGAGATGACGGCGGAAACGATTGATGTGGCTCGACACCACCAGATCCATGGGAGCGTCGTCCTCGGTCTCGGGATAGAGCCGGGTCAGCGAGAACACCAGCGCCTGCAGCATCACGACAAGCCCGACCGCCACCGCCGCCGCCACGTAGCTGTGGGCGAATTCCGGGCTGGCCACATAGGCCAGCGCCTCCAAGGTCCGCAGCGCCAGCACCCCCATCAGGGCAGAGACGGCCAGCACCCGCGACCGCCCCTTCGGGCGCGCCACCAGGGCGGAGTGCAGGGCGGCGATCCGCCGTCCGATCAACCCAACGCAGATGCCGGACGCAATCGCCCCCCACCCCGCCTCGATCCGGGGCCAGGTAGTGCAGGCGGCCCCCTCGCAGCCGGACGCCCCTACCGTCGTCATCAGCGCCAACACCACCGCCGGAATGACGAACAAGGCCGGCCATCCCTGGCGGCTGTCCGGCGGAATATGAAGAATGGTCCGGGCGAAGAGAGCCGACGCCGCCGCCACCACCACCCAGGCCACCGCCGCCACCCGCGCGAAAGCTACCGGAAGGCCGAGCCAGGAGGCCGAGCCAGGCTCGCCGAGCAACGCCCCGGCCAAGGCGGCGAAGACCGCCATCTGAGCCATTTCGTTGCCGAAACTGGACCGCCGCCGCGCCATCAGATAGGCGAGAACGACCAGACTCTGGATGGCTGCCAACAGCGGCAGGGCGTCGAATACACTCACGACAGGTCCTCCATCACGCCAACTTCGCCCGAATCTCCGCCGCCGGTCCCACCGCCCGCACCGCTCCTTTCTCCAGCACGACGATCTGGTCGGCCAGGGAAAGGTGGCTGGGACGATGGGTGACGATGAAGATGGTCGCCTTGCCCCGCATCGCCTCGACGAATTCGCGGAAACAACGGTCGCCCTCGAAATCGAGCCCGGTGACGGGTTCGTCGAGCAGCAGGATCGTGCTTTTCTTCAAATAAGCCCGCGCCAGGGAAATCCCCTGGGCCAGACTGGTGGAAATGCGGTTGGTGGCGGCATCTCCGACCCTGGTGTCGAGACCGCGTGACAGTGCCGAAACTTCGTCCCACACCCCCGCCAGAGCCAGAGCCTGCCGCAAATCCGCATCGCTGGCATTGGGTTGCGCCAGACGAAGATTCTGGGCAATGGTGCCGAAGAACAGTTGCGGCACCTGCGGGGCATAGCCGATGGATTTGCGCAGCTCGATCGGGTCCATCTGACGAATATCGAGATCGTCGATCATCACATTGCCGGCCTGCGGCGCATAGAGACCGGCGATCAGCTTCAGAACCGTCGACTTGCCGGCGCCGTCGGACCCGACGACGGCGATCACCTCACCCGGCTGAGCCTCGAAGCTGACGCCCAGCAGAGCCGGGTCGGCATCGTTGGAATAGCGCAGCGACACGCGCGAGAAGGTCACCGCGCCGCGCAACGCCAAGCCGGCGCCCGAGGCGGGACGGCTGTCGCTTTCAGTGCGGAAGGAGGCCAACGCCTCCAACTGACGAATGGAAGACCGGGTCTGCTCGATCCGCTGGATCAGCGAGAAACCGGTCTGCATGGGGGCCAGGATGCGCCACACCACCATCATGGACGCGATCAGGGCGCCGGCGGTCATGTTGTTCTGAAGCACCTGGTAGACGCCGACGATCATGGTCGCCATGCCCGACAGCACCACCATGGCCTGCGACAGGCTGGCCAGCACGCCGGTCAGCAGCGACGACTCGTATCCGGCCATGGCGGCCTGGGCGCAGGTGTCGCTGAAGCGATCCTTCCAGGCGGTCTCCATGCCGGCATAGCGGATGGAGCGCATCTTCAGCAGAGTCTCGACCACGAATTCCTGGCGATGGGTGACCGTGCGGCCGGATCCCGACACCCGGCGGCGCACCACCGGCATGGCCGCCAGCACGATCACCGCGAAAATGGCCAGCGCCACCACCGGCACCAAGGCCACCACGCCTCCCAGCATGACCAGAACGATCAGATAGACCACCACGAAGGGCAGATCGATCAGGATGGCGGCGATACCGCCGCCGAAAAAATCGCGGAAGCTTTCCAGATCCTTGAAGCGCGCCAACTGGCTGCCGATGCTGGCCCGCTCCGTCAGCCCCAGGGGCAGCAGCAGCGTCCGCTCGAACACCATCGTGGTGACGATGTAGCTGATCCGGGCCCCCACATAGGCCGAGGCCTTGGAACGCAGTTCGCGCAACACCTCGTCGCCGGCGATGACGATCAGAACGCCGCAGAGGAACGCGACCAGCATGCCGATGTCGCCGGTGGAAATAACCTTGTCGTAGACCGACATGGTGAACAGCGGCACGCCGAGCGACAACAGGTTGATGATCAGGCTTTGCCCCAACAGGGCCCAGACCAAGCCGTGGAAGCGTGACACCACCTTCTTGAACCACTGGCCCTGGACCGCCTGCTGGCGCGCATGGTCCAGCGGCGTGAAGAAGTAGACGGTGCCGTAGAGATTGGACGCCGGCAGCACCTTGTCCTCGCCACTGGACAGGTCGAGACCGACCACCCGGGTGCCCTGCATGGACGTCAGCACCATCGGGCTGCCGTTGTAATCGACGAACAGACAGGGCAGCACACGGGGATCGAGGGTGTCGCCTTCCAGCTCCACCGCCTCGTTGCCATAGCCCAGATGCCCCATGACATTGCGGAAGGCCACATTGTCCAGGCTGTTGTTGAAATGGGGCAGCGCCTCGGCAAGGTGACGCAGGTCGCCTGTCCAGCGCATGGACGTCAACAACGGCATCAGGCAGCGGCCGAATGGCGACGCCTTTTCCACCTCGGCGATGAAGCCCATGGCCACGGCGCCCTTTTGCGCCAGCCGGTCCTCCAGGGAGGCCGAGGACAACAAGGGGGACCCCTGAACCGATTGCAACGCCGCCACCTGAGCCAGCGGAACCGGCTCGCCGGCAGGCCGCGCGGCGGCTTCGGCGGCAGCGGTCTTCGAATCCACCAGACGGCCTTGGAGCAGCTTGTAGGTTCGGTCGGCAAGACTCAACATCGACGGCCGCGACGTCATCAGCACGATCGTCGCCTTGCCCTTGAGGGCCTCGAACACCGCCCGCAGCGCCTGGTCGCCGCCGCCATCCACCGCCGTGTTGGCTTCGTCGAACAGGACGATGCGCGGCTCTTGCGCCAAGGCCCGCACGATGGACAGCAACTGACGGATGCCGCGCGGCAACGAGTCGTTCCCGCCCTCGCCCACCATGGTCTCGTAGCCGAGCGGCAGGCGGGCGACGAAGCGGTCGATTCCAAGGTCGCGGGCAAGCTGCTTGGCTTTGGCGCTGCGCGACACATCGAACAGGGTCATGTTCTCGATGATGGTGCCGAGAAACATCTCCGGCCGCTGTGGGATATAGGCGATGGTCGCCCGCACCGAGACCGGATCGAACCCGGCAAGATTGCAGTTATCCACCATCACATGGCCCGAGCTCGGCGCCACCAGCCCGGCCATCAGCCCCAGCAACGACGACTTGCCGACGCCATTCTCGCCCGAGACGCCGATCAGCTCGCCGGCTCCGATGTGGAAATCCAAGGCGTCGATGATGGCCGGCCCGTCGCCGAAGCGCAGGCTGACCCCCTCCAGGACGAGATCGCCGGAAATCACGTCGAGCGCCGGCAGAATGGGGGCGCCGCCGAACGTGTCGCTGTCCAGCATGTTGGCCAGCCGCTCCTCGGCCAGCCGGGCGGTCTGGAACCGGGTCCAGCGGTCGAGCGCCGCCTGCATCGGCTGGATACAACGCCCGGCCAGCAGCGAGCAGGCCGCCAGCACGCCGGTGGTCATGTTGCCGTCGATCACTTGGATGCAGCCGAAAGCCACCACCAGGATGGTGGTCAGATGAGAGAACAGCAACGCCAGGGATTGCCCCTTGGCCGACAGCTCCGACACGCTGAATTCCGCCTGCGAACTGTTCTCCAGCAAGCGCTCGTGGCGGCGCATCATCTGCGCCTCCATGCCCAGCGCCTTGATGGTCTGGATTCCGGACAGAACCTCGATGATAAAATTGACTCGCTGGTCGTCCGACGCCATGCGGCGGCGGATGGCGTCCATCATCGTTCGCCCGACCACCAGGCCGGCGATGGAAAAGATCACCATCAGGACCAGCGGCACCATCACCAGCCAGCCGCCGAATGCCAGCATCAACAACAGATAGATCAAGGCGAACGGCAAGTCGAAGACGCTGAGAAACGCCTGCCCGGCGTAAAAGTCCTTAAGGGTGTGGATCGCGTTCAAGGTTTCGATGTGGACGCCGGTTCCCTTGCGCTCGAATACTTCGAGCGGCTGCCGCAACAGGGAATTGAACGCCCGCGTCGCCGCCATGTGCTCGAACCGGCCGCTGGTCCAGCCGGTCACCGCCGACCGGCAGATCCGCAGCACGGTTTCGAGCGTCACCGCCACCACGATGCCGATGGCCAAGGCGGTCAGCGTATCCGTGGCATTGCTGGGTAGAATGCGGTCGTAGACCTGAAGCAGCGTCAGCGGCAAGGCCAAACCGAGCAGGTTCAGCACCAGCGAGACCGCGATCAGGTCCGGGAGATAGCGCTTGAAACCGGACAGCGACCCGACGCTGCGGGGATGGGAGACAAACGCCCGCCGCAGCGACCGCAGCTCCTCGGGCAGCCAAACGGGGAACAAGGAGGACCACAGCCTCTTCGCTCCCCCGGCTAGAAAATACATCAGCGATTTCAACTCGTCCAAACGCCCATCACTCGAGTTCAGAAGGAGATCTTGTCGAGACCTTCAACGTGTAACACCACACTATGATCAAATGCTAAATCACCGTGTATTTTTGTGGTGTCGATGAAGGTGGCCGGATCGAGGTGATGTACGCTGGTGGCGCCATTGGCGTCGGTGGTGTGGATCCCGTCGCCGTCGATGAAGCCGTGGGTTCCGGCGGCAACAGTCACATTGTCGAAGGTGAAGCTGCCGAGATGGGCCGGCTGGTTGACGCCGGTCACATCCAGGGAATGGATGCCATCCAGACTGCTGAAGACGAACTCCGCCAGTTGCGCCCCGTTGGCGGGAGGCGGCGGCAACGTGTCGAAATGCAGCATGCTGTTGCTGTCCACCGTCCCGAGATCGGCGGAGTTCAGCTTCAGCACCAGGTCGGCGATGGTGTTCGCCGTGCTGCCGCTCCCCGCCTCGGTCGAGGTGGCGGCGATGTGCAGGGTGTTGACTCCGGCATCGGCCGACGTACTGGTGACCGACAGGCTCGACAGGTCCCCGCTGCTCAAGGTCCAGCTGCCGTCGGTATTATGGATGCCGTGATTGAGGGAAGCGTCCGACGCCAGACCGGTGAGGGTCAGGCTCAGGCTCTCGGATCCGTCGGTATCGACCAGCGACGACGAAATCGACAACGGCGTCGCCGTCCCCGCCGTCGCAACCTCATTGGTGACCAGCAGGTTGGGAGCATCCGCCACACCGGCGACATGCACGGTAAAGCTGGCCGTGCTGGTGGCGGTCGACGCCAGGTTGGTATCGGGATCGGTGGCGGTGGTCGAGGCCAGGGTCGCGGTCAGCGACAGGCCGCTGGTGTGGTCGGCGGTGTTCCAATCGCTCCAATTGGCCGGCGGCTCCAGGAACAGCCCATGGCCGGTGGTCTGGGTCTGCGCCAATTCGGCGGCGGTAAAGGTCCAACTGCTGCTGTCAGCGTGCCACGTCCCGATGGCGGCCCCGCCCGCCACGGAGACGAAGCTGAAGTCGGCCGGCACTCCCGCCAGGGTCAGGGACAGGGTCTCGTGGGAATTGGCCAGCGCCTCGGTCAGGTTGAGATTGACCAAGCTGTCCTCATGGCCGGACACCACCGGAATGGCGGTCAGAACCGGCGCATGGGCGGATTCGGTGACCGCCACATGCAGGTCGAAGGCGGAGGAGGTCGCCGAACCCAGCCCGGCGGCGACGTGGCCCGCCGCCTCGGTGGCGGTGGCGGTCACATGCAAGGTCAGGTCATGCGCATCCTGAGGCGCCGAGGTCAGCTTCAGATCGGAAAGATCGGCGGCGGCGACGGTCCAGGAGCCGTCGGCGTTGTGGGTGCCGTGGTTCAGGGCGGCGCCACTCGGCATGCCGGTGATGGTGATGGCCGAAATGCTCTCGGACCCATCGGTATCGGCCAGATGCGGGGTGATCGACAGTGCCACCGGCACATCGACCACGGCGGAGGTATCCACCACCGTCACGGTCGGCGCGTCGGCGACCGACGCCACGTTGACGGCGAAGCTCTGCACCGTGTTGGCGGAGGTCGTCGCCTGGCTGTCGGGATCGACCTGGGTCGAGGTCAGGGTCGCGGTCAGTTGCATGCCGGTGGTGTGGCCGGCGGTGTTCCAGTCGCTCCAATTGGCGGGCGGCACGATGAACAGCCCCTGCCCTGCCGCCTGGGTCTGCGCCACCTCATCGGCGGTGAAGCTCCAGGTGCCGCTGACGGCGTCGTAGCTGCCGATGGCGGCACCGCCGCTGGCCGTGGCGAAGAACTGGCTGCCGGCCGGGACGCCGGCCAGACTCAGCGACAGCGATTCGTGGGAATCAGTGACGGCACCGGTCAGGTTGAGATTGATGCGCGTGTCCTCGTTCCCCGAAGACGCCGCGGTATGGCTGAAGCTCGGCGCGTTGGCCTGGGCATCCACCACCACATGCAGGGTCTGCGTGGTGGTCGCTGTGTCGGTGTTCTGCCAATCATGCGCGGTCGCGCTGACCGTCAGGTCGAAGTCGGTGACGTCATGGGAACCGGGCTTGACCTGCAAGCCGGTCAGGTCGCCCGGCTGCAAGGTCCAACTGCCGTCGGCATTGGCGACGCCATGGTTCAAGGTGGCACCGGCGGGCAAGCCGGTCACCGTCACCGGCGACAGGTATTCCGACCCGCTGGTATCGGTCAGGGCGGAGGTGATGGACAGGTTGATCCAGCTGTCCTCGGCGCCCTGGGCCTGGGTGACCACCACGGCCGGAGCATCGGCGACGGCGGTCACATGCAGGTCGAAGGACAGCGAGGTCGAGGTGTTCGACACTGTATGGGGGGCGTCGGGATCGGTCACGCTGGCATTGACCGTCGCGGTCAGCTGCATGCCGGCGGTATGGCCGGTGGAACTCCAATCGCTCCAATTGGTGGGCGGCACAACGTAAAGGCCATGCCCCGACGCCTGCATATCCGCCAGTTGACCGGCGGAGAAGGTCCAACTGCCGTTGCCGTTGTCGGTCCCGAGCGTGCCGCCGCCGACGGCGGCATCGTAGAAATGCGCCCCGGCGGGAACGCCGCTGATGGTCAGGGTGGCGGTCTCGTTGGTGTCGGTGACCAAGGTCGCAAGGTTGAGGTTGATGCGGGTGTCTTCGTTGCCGGCCGCCGGAGCGGCCTGGGTCAGGCTTACCGGCGCGGCCGCCGCGTCCACCGTGACGGTGAAGCTGACCGCGGCTCCGGTGGCGCTGGCGCCGTTGGCGGCCTCGGTGGTGGTCGCCGCCGCCGACAGGGTGAAGTCGTGGGCGTCGTTGGTCACCGGCATCAGCTTGAGGCTGGCCAGATCGCTGGGCGCCACCGTCCAGGAGCCGTCGGCGTTCAGAACGCCGTGATTGAGTACCGCCCCGCTGGGCATGCCGGAAATCACCACCGCCGTGATCGACTCCGACCCATCGGTGTCGATCAGATGGGGGGTGATCTTGCCCGACAGGTCGATCCAGGTGTTCTCGGCCCCGCTGGCGGGCGCGACGGTGACGGTGCCGCCATTGGCGACGGCATCGACCTTGACGTCGAGCGTGATGGCCGCCGAGGTGGCGGTGCTGACCGCATGACTGATGGCATCGGTCTCGGCCGCCGTGGCGGTCACCGTCAGGGAGAACGCGGCATCGCTGTGCAGCGGCGGCGTGATCGTCAGGCCGGTCAGTTGATCGGCGGTCAGGGTCCAGCTGCCGTTGCCGTTATCGGTTCCGGCGCTGAGATGGGCACCGGTCGGCACGCCGGCGATGGTCACATGGTCGATGGCGTCGCTACCCAGGGCATGCACCACGGAGGCGGAAATGCTGAGCGGAATGCCGCTGTCCTCGGAACCCCGGGCGGAGGTCACCGACACGGCCGGAGTCTCGGCGGCGGCATCGACGGTGACGGTGAAGTTGGCGGAGGCGGTCTTGAGCCCGTCGCTGCCGTCCTTCTCCCAGGTCAGCCCCTCGAGGGTCATGGTCTGCCGACCGTTGAAGTCGGTGGGCATCAGAATCTTCAGGGTCGGCAGGTCGGCGGCATCCAACCGCCAGGTGCCGTCGCCGTTGTTGAAGCCGTGGTTGAGCACCGCTCCGGTCGGAACATTGGCCAGAACGACGGAGATCCCTTCCGAGCCGTCCGTATCGGTCAAGGCGGCGTGCAGGCTGGTGGACAGGTCGATCCACTGGTTCTCGGCACCGTGCACGGCGCTGGCGCTGACATCGGCCAGATCGGTGACACCGGTGACGCTGACGCTGACCGTCTTGTGGGCGGTCACGGCGGCGGCGGTATGATCCTGGGCGGTCACCGCCACATCCAGGCTGATGGAACCGGAATAATTGCTCCAGTTATGGGGCGGAATGATCTTGAGCGCCGCCAGATCCGTCGCACTCAACCCGGTGAGAGTATAGGTGCTGCCACCGGCCGCGTCGGGGGCCACCACAAGGCCGTTGCCGTCGATGATCTGAGCCCCGGCGGGAACGCCGCTCAGGGTGACGGCGGAGATGGTTTCACCGGTGGCGCCGGGCGAGGCCGACAGCCCCAGCGAGATGGCCGTATCCTCCAGGCCGGACCCCGAGCCGGAAATGCTGGGGGTATCGGTCACCGGGTTGACATGGACCGGAATGGTCAGGGCGGTGGAGGTGGTGCCGCCATTGGTGGTATCGACGAACACCACCTTGGCCGCCAGCGACAGATCAATGCCGGCCTGGGCGCTGTTCCAGTTGGCGGGCGGCGTGATGGTCAGGCCGGCGATGCTGGATTCGGGCACGGTCCAGGTGTTATGGACCGAGTCATAAATTCCGGTCGAGAGGTGGGCGCCGTTCAGCGACGCGGCGTCGATCACCACCGAAGCGGTCAAGCCGGCATGGCTGGGAATGGAGATGTTCAGCGCGATGGCGCTGTCTTCGTTACCCACATCGATTCCGGCCGACACGTTGACGCCGGACAGAGTGACCGTCGGCGCGGTCGGATTGGTCAGGGAGCCGCCCACACCGGTGCCGGAATCAACGCTGCCGTCCCAGGTCAAGGTGAAACTCTGCGAGGCCGACGCTGTGCTGCCGTCATCCTGCTCGGTGCTGAACGCATGGACAGTGACGGTGGACGACGCGGTGGATACGCCGTGGGGTACCACGATCGTGAAGCCGCCGCCGGCCACCGCCGAATCCCACTGAGCGGCAGTGACCAGCCAGGTGCCACCCCCCTCGGAATAGCCGGCCAGGGTGCCGCCGGTCATCAGCAACGCGCCATCGGGCAACCCATCCACCACCATGGACAGTTTCTCGGACCCATCGGTATCGGTCAGTTGGACGGCATGCTTCACATCCAGAGTGGCGGTGGTGACCGAGCTGTTGACGGTAAGGGAACTCAGGGCAGTGAAGGTCGGGGCATCGGCGACGCCCGACACATGCACCGACACACTTCCGGTGGTGGTCAGTTCGGCGGCGGTGTGGTCGTGTGAAGTCACCAAGACACCGATGGCGATACCGGCGCCGCCATCGCTCCAATCGCTCCAATTATGGGGCGTGGAGACGGTGAACTTGGAGAGATCGGCCGTCCCGGACAGCGTGTAGCTGTCGCCGGTGATCTCGCTGCCGTCGTAATACACCTTGGCGCCCAAAGTGTGGGCGGCGCTGAGGTTAAGGGTGACGGAATCGACGGTCTCGGCGGTTCCACCGGCCGACACCGACAGGCTGAGCGGAATCGTCGTGTCTTCCTGACCGGTATTGCCGCCGGAGATATGGGCGGCATCGGTCACCGGCGTCACCGTCACATCGACGATCCGACTATCCACATGGACATTGCCGTCCACCTCGGTGGTCACCACGTCGGCGTTGAGATGGAAGGTTCCGGCCACGTCGGAATTGACGTTCTCGTTGACGGCAAGCCGCAACGACGACAGATACTGCGCCTCGATCGACCACTTGCCGGCGGCGATGGGCACGATGTTGTCGGCCGAAACGCCGTTGGCGAACACCAGATGGGTGCCGGCAGGCAGATTGCTCACCACCACCGACAGATGCTCGGAGCCATCGGCATCCTTGAGCGACAACTGGCCGAAGCCGAGATCGACCAGGGTGCCGTGCGTCGTGTTTCCGGTGTCTTCCGCCGCGCTGGCGATGAAATGCCCGGCCGGCAGGCCGTTGGCGGCATCGGCGACGCCGGTCACGTGGACGGTGAAGTTGATGTTGGTGTCGGCGGGAGTCTTGACCCCGGTGTTGACGTCGGTATCGGTGGAGGTCAGCGTCGCGGTGACCGCGATGCCGCCCTGGCCGGGATTCCACTCGGTCCAGGCATTGGTGGCGTGGCTGATGCCGCTCCAGTCGCTCCAATCGGTCGGTGGCTGCAAGAAGATGCCGCCGGCCTTGATCGCCGCCACTTCGGCGGTGGTGAAGGTCCAGGTGCCGTTGCCGTTGTCATGGCCGATGGCGGTGGTGTCGGATCCATTGACCACATTGGCGCTGCCCGCCGAGAAGAAGTGCGAGCCGGCGGGGATGCCGGCCAGTTTCAGGGTCAGCACTTCGTTGCCGTCGGTCAGCGACCCGGTGAGGTTGAGGTTGATGCGGGTGTCTTCAAGCCCGATGGCATGGGCGGTCTCGGTGAAATTGGGCGCCTCGGGGGTGCCGGTGACCACCACGTTGACGTCGAAGATGGCGGAGTGATTGGTGCTGCCATCGGACGGCTCGGTGGTGATCGCCTGGGCATGCAGGGTGAAGTCGGCGTTGTTGTCCTTCTGCGGCAGGACCTTGAGGTCGGCGAGGTCGTTCTGACTGACCGTCCAGGTGCCGGTACCGGCATTGTAGGTGCCGTGGTTGAGAATGGCGCCGGTCGGCACCCCGGTGATGGCGACGGTGACGATTTCGGTACCGCTGGTATCGGGCGTCGCCGCCGTGATCGACAGCGGAATCCAAGTGTCTTCATTGCCCGAAGCCGGAACCACGGTCACGGTCGGAACATCCGCGACCGCATCGACGGTGACCTTGAGGTCAACCACCGGCGACGTGGCGTTGGCGACGGCGATATGCGCGGCGTCGCCACCCTCGGTCGAGGTGGCGGTGATGTGCAGGGTGAACGCGGTCTTGCTGTAGGCCGGCGGCGTGATGGTCAAGCCGGTAAGATCGGTGGCGCTCAGCGTCCAAGATCCACCACCGTTGTCGGTGCCGTGGTTGAGATGGGCCCCGGTGGGCACCCCGGTGATGGTGAGCGAGGAGATGGTCTCCGACCCATCGACGTCGGCAAGGTGCGGCGCAATGGTCAGCGCGATGGGGCTGTCTTCATTGCCACGCGCCGCCGAAGCGGTCACGGTCGGGGCATCGGCCACCGCCTTGACTTCGACCGCCAGGGTCTGGGTGGTGGAGGCGGTGGTGACGGCGTTGGTGTTGGGGTCCGTTTCCTTGGCGCTGACGGTGGTCAGCAACTGCATGCCGGTGGTGTGGCTGGCCGTGCTCCAATCGCTCCAATCCTTGGGCGGCTGGATGAACAGGCCATGCCCGGCCGACTGGATGGTGGCCACTTCCGCCGGAGTGAACGACCATGTCGCCGACGCGGAATCATAGGTCCCCAGCTTGGTGGAATCGGCGGTGTCTTCGCTGGCGAAGAACACCGAGCCCGCCGGCACGTTCTTGATGGTCACGCCGGTGACGGTCTCGCCCACTCCCGGCAGCACCACCGACAGGTTGACGTTGATACGGCTGTCCTCGAGGCCCAGCGCCGCCGTGCTTTGGCCGACCACCGGCGCCTCGGCTTGGCCGGTCACCGTCACCGTCAGGGTCTGGGACACGGAATCGGCGTTGAGGACGGCAATATGGCTGGAATCGCCCAACTCGGTGGCGGTTGCGGTCACCGTCAGATTGAAGTCGGCGGCGCTGTGAGCCGGCGGCAGGATCTTGAGCCCGGCCAGATCGGTGGTGGACAGCGTCCAACTGCCGTCGTGATTGTCGGTACCGTGGTTGAGCAGGGCGCCGGTCGGCACCCCCTTGATGGTGACGGACGAGATGACTTCCGAACCATCGGTGTCGGTCACCGCCGGAGTGATGGCAAGAGCCACCCAATGGCTGTCGGCGCCGCTGCCGTCGTTCTGGCTGATCGTGGCATTGGTCACCGTCACCGTCGGGACATCGGCCACCGACTTGACCTCGACACCGAAGGTGATCGGCGCCGCGCTGGCGGTGGTGGTGATGTTGGTGTCGGTGTCGAGCTGGTTGGAGGTCAGGGTCGCGGTCAGCGACATGCCGCTATTGTGAGTGGCGGTGGAGTAGTCGCTCCAGTTGGTGGGCGGCAGCACGAACAGGCCGGCGGTCTTGACCGCGGTCATGTCGGCCTGGGAGAAGGTCCAGGTGCCGTTGCCATTGTCGGTTCCCACCGCGCTGCCGCCGCTGGCGGCGGTATAGAAGTGCGAGCCGCTCGGCACGCCCGACAGGCTCATGGTCAGATACTCGCCGGTATCGGTCAGTTGCGGATTGAGGTGCAGGTCGATCCGGGTGTCCTCGTTCCCCGAGGCGGCGGTGGTCTCGGTGATGGTCGGCGTGTCGGCGACGCCGGCCACCTTCACCAACAACGTATTGGTGCCGGTGGCGGTGGCGGTGGCGATGTGGGACGCCACCCCGGCCTCGGTGGAGGTCGAGGTGATGGTCAGGGTGAAGTCCTTGACGTCATGCGTGGCCGGCTGGATCTTGATCCCCGCCAACTGCGCCTGACTGAGGGTGAACGAGCTGCTGCCGGACAGAATCGTCCCGTCGGCCAGTTGCAACTGCGCCCCGGTGGGAACCCCACTGATGACCACGCCGGAGATGCTTTCCGAACCGTCGGTGTCGGTCACGGCGGTGGAAATGGACAGGGGAATCCAATTGGCGGTGATGCCGTCGGATTCGTGGCCGCTGGCGGTAACCGTGGTCACCGTCGGGGCATCGGCCACCGACTTGACCTCGACGCCGAAGCTGAACGGTGCCGCCGTGGCGGTGGTCACCGCGTTGGTGTCGGGATCGACCTGGGTGGAGGTCAGGGTCGCGGTCAGTTGCATGCCGGTGGTGTTGCCGGCAGTGTTCCAGTCGCTCCAATCGGTCGGCGGCTGGACATAAAGAGCGGCCCCGGTCGCCTTGATCGCCGTCATGTCGGTGGCGGAGAAGGTCCAGCTGCCGTCAAGGTTGTCGTGACCGACGGCCTCACCATCCCTCAGTTTCTGCTTGCCTAAAAGAATCGGTGTGTGATTCAAGGATTCCGCCCTTTGATCGAGCGGAGGCGGTGGGATGGGTGGGATTGAGCACGTTGCAGTTGGGATCATTGCGGATCTCGAGGCGAAGT
>NZ_CAINTR010000132.1 GCF_903853455.1 uncultured Magnetospirillum sp. | reverse complement strand
GCGAGGTCAAACCCGATGGTGCTAATCTGGCTCATGGACGGCCCCCTCTATGTGGCGTGTTGATAACGACCACTTTGGCGCATTGCGACGCCGGTGAGCAGGGGCCGTCCACCTCATCACGACAGTGGCTCGTCGGTATAAGGGTTCAAGCGTCCCTCAATCGCCGGGCGGGCCACCTCCGTGGCCCTTGGCTTTCGCCGCACGAGCGGCGCGGGCGTGCTTGCGCCCGTATCAATCCCGTGGCGGAAACGAGGGCAGGCCGTCGAGGTCGAGCAGCTTGAACACCCTGACTTCGATTTCGGCCAGGGTCTTGATGGCGTCGATGACCTCGGTCAGGAACCGGGCTTCGAGGCCGAGTTCCTCGGTGGCTCCCATGGCGACGAGATTGTCCACCACATCGGCATAGGCCACTTCCAGCCGGTAGGACAGACCCAGTCGGTAGACATTGCTCTGCAACGCCTCGCGGGCCTGATCGCGGATGCCGGCCAGCCGTTCCAGCATCTGGTGGAAATTCATCTGAAGCAGGCGGCCGCGCACTTCGTCGAGCAGCAGGTCGAAGCGCAGCCGGAACTGATCGCTGGCGGTTTCGTTGATCTCGGCCAGCGCCAGGGAGATCAGGTTGCACAGCCGCGACAGGGCTTCGTTCATGGCGGCGGCGCACCGCGCCGCTTCGGCCGGCGCCAGGCGCGGATTGGTCAGCCGGTGGCGAAACGTCTCCACCTCCTGGGCCACCGCCTTGGCGGAGAGCAGAGCGTGGATCGCCTTCTTCTCCCGGTGGCCGACCGGTTCGTAGCTGCTGCCTGGAAGTGCCATCGCCGCCCCGCGATTCCGTGACTATTCTCCCAATATAGTCACGGTGGGGCGCCGTATCCAGGGTAGGGCTATTGTCCTCCCGGAACCCCGGACGTGCCCGGCACCCCGGAGGTGGTGGAGTGCTCGAAATGCAGCGCCTCGCCGGGATGGGCGACGTCATAGGCGGAGTGGGCGACGCGGGCGGCCTCGGCGAAGCCGGTCAGGATCAGCTTTAGCTTGCCGGGATAGGTGCAGATGTCGCCGGCGGCGAAGACGCCGGGGGCGTTGGTGGCGCCGGTGGCGGGGTCGACGGCGATCAGATGGCCCTCCATGTCCAGCCCCCAGCCGGCGATGGGGCCGAGAGCGGTGGACAATCCGTAGAAGGGCAGCAGCACGTCGGCCTCCAGCCGGCGGGTGTTGCCGTCCAGGTCGGCCACCACCACCGCCGACAGAACGCCGTCCTCGCCCTCCAGCCCGTGCAACTGGTAGGGCACCACCAGCTCGACGGCGCCCGACTGGGCCAATTGCTTCAGGCGCTCCTCGCTTTCGGGGGCGGCGCGGAATTTGGGCCGGCGATGCACCACCATCACCTTGGCGGCGATTTCGGCCAGCGAGATCGCCCAATCGACGGCGGAATCGCCGCCACCGGCGATCACCACCCGCTTGCCCCGGAAGTCCTCGCGCCGGCGCACCAGATAGAACACCGAGGTTCCCTCATAGTGCTCCAACCCGTCCAGCGGCGGCCGGTTGGGGCCGAAAGCGCCGCCGCCGGCGGCGACGATCACCACCCGGGCCAGAATGGTCTCGCCATTGGACAGGCCGCAGCGCCAGCGGCCGTCGGGCTCGCGGCTCAGTGCATCCACCTGGACGCCGAAATGATAGATGGGGGCGAACGGTGCCGCCTGCTCGGTCAGGCGGTCGACCAGCTCGGCCGCCAGGACCTTGGGATGGCCGGGAATGTCGTAGATGGGCTTTTCCGGGTAGAGCGCGCTCAACTGGCCGCCCACCGCCTCCAGGGCATCGACCACATGGCAGCGCAGCTTGACCATGCCGCACTGGAAGACGGTGAACAGCCCCACCGGGCCGGCGCCCACCACCACTGCATCGGTCTCGTGAACGGTCATGCTCGTCTCCATCTTTCTCGCCCCTCAATCGCCGGGCGGGTCCGCAACTCCAAGCCTATCGGCTCGTCGAACTCACCACGCGAATTTCACCATGGCCGCCACCGGCGTCTCGCCGTGATGACGGGCCAGTTCGGCCAGCCGCACCGGATCGGGAGCCTCGCCCCAGCGGATGCCCAGCTCGTCGGCATGGATGCCGCCGGTGACCAGCACCGCGTCGAGTCCGGCCGCCCGCCCGCCTCGGATGTCGGTGTGCAGGGCGTCGCCCACGGCGCAGACCCGCCGGCGGTCGCCGATGCCCAGCCGGGCCAGCGCCACGTCGTAGATGGCAGGGTCGGGCTTGCCGCGCTCGACCACCATGCCGCCCATGTCGGAATAGCGTCCAGCGATGGCTCCGGCGCAGGTGATGCGCTTGCCCTGGCGGATGACCACATGGTCGGGATTGGCGCAGATCATCGGCAGGCGCCGTGCCAGCGCCCGTTCCAGCAGATCCTGGTAGTCGGCGACGCTTTCGCTCAGGTCCACCGGTCCGGTGTTGAGGATGAAGTCGGCGGCCTCAATCTCGACCGACCGGTAAGGCAGCCCCTCGTAGACGTTGCGGTCGCGCTCCGGCCCCAGGTGATACAGCCTGTCGCCCAGGCCGGCGAAGACCGGGTCGGCGCGGCTGGCCAACTCCAGGTAGACCGCTTCACCCGACGACAGCACTTCGTCGTAGAGGCTGCGCTCGATGCCCAACTTTCCCAATTGCTCGATCAGGGCGCCCGACCGCCGGGGGGCGTTGGACAGCATGATGGTGCGCTTGCCTGCGCGCTTCAGCTCGGCCAGGGTTTCGGCGACGCCGGGATAGGCCTCGACGCCGTCGTGGATCACGCCCCACAGGTCGAGGACGAACCCGTCATAGCGGTCGGCGACGGCGGCCAGTCCGGCGACGAGGGGGATCATCCCTTGGCTTCCCGGTGGTCGACGCCCACCGCTTCGGCGAGGGAGGTGAAGCCGTCGCGGGTCAGGAGGTCCAGCAGTTCATGCTTGATGCGGGTGACCAGGGCGGGGCCCTGGTAGACCATGGCGGAGTAGAGCTGGATCAGCGAGGCGCCGGCCCGGATCTTGACATAGGCTTCCGAGCCCGAGGCGACGCCGCCGACCCCGATGATGGGAAGCTTGCCCGCCGTCAGTTCGTACATGCGTCGCAGCATGGCGGTGGAAGATTCGAACAGCGGTGCGCCCGACAGGCCGCCGCTCTCCTTGGCGTTGCCCGAGCGCAAGGTCTCGGGGCGGGCCACCGTGGTGTTGGAGACGATCAGCCCGTCCAGGGTTCCCTCCAAGGCGATGGCGGCGATGTCGGCCAGATCCTCCCAGGCGAGGTCGGGAGCGATCTTGAGCAGCAGCGGCGGCGCGCCCGACGGCATGGCCTCGGTCAGGGCGGCGCGGGTGCGGCCCACCAGAACCTCCAGTTGGTCGCGCCCCTGCAAGGCCCGCAGGCCGGGGGTGTTGGGCGAGGAGACGTTGATGACCAGATAGTCCGAGACCGGCGCCAGCCGGGCGACGCCGATCTCGTAATCGGCGGCGGCGTCCTCGGTGTCCTTGTTCTTGCCCAGATTGGCCCCGACGATTCCCACCCGCCGCCGCGCCGCCAGCCGGGCGGCGACGGCATCGACGCCCTGGTTGTTGAAGCCCATGCGGTTGATCACCGCCGCGTCCTCGGGCAGGCGGAACATGCGGGGGCGGGGATTGCCGGGCTGCGGCCGGGGCGTCACCGAGCCGATCTCCACGAAGCCGAAGCCCTGGTCCAGCATGGCGTCAGCCACTTCGGCATTCTTGTCGAAGCCGGCGGCCAAGCCGACGGGATTGGCGAAGTCGCGCTCCCACAGCCGGATTTTCAGCGCCGGCGGGTCGAAGCGGGGCTGGTGCGGCACCAGTCCGGTCTTCAACATCCGGACGGTCAGGCCGTGGGCGGTTTCGGCGTCGAGCAGGCGGACCAGCGGTCCGGCGAGGCGGTAATAATCGAGCATTCAATCCTCGAGAACAGGAAACACATGCCGTCCGGTCGTCGCGTCCAGCGACAGGTCGGCGGCCCATTTCACCGCCGCCATGGGCAACGGTCCGTAGAGGTGGGGAAACAGGTCGCCGCCCCGCGACGTTTCCCACCGGAGCGCCGGCCCCAACTTGGCCGGGTCGGCCGCGACCAACGTCAGCCCGCTTTGGCCGGCGCGGTGCTTGGCCACACTGGCCGCCACTTGATGGGCGGCGGAAAAGTGGATGAACCCATCGGCGGCATCCTGCGACGAGCCGGGATAATGGCCCGAAGCAACGGCCGCCTGCCATTCCGAGTGCCGGCACACATGATAGATGGTCCGAGAGTCCGTCATGGCGGCGGACCATAGCCGATGATGAGGCCAAAGGCCAGTCGGCGACTTTTTCCGTTATGGCTTTCTTGGCACTTCCTCTAGGATTAGGTAATTACCACTAAGGTTGATGCCTGACTCATCGGCAGCGCGGCCATGGGCCAATGGCGTTTCGCCTCGAGGCCTTTGGTGGAGTGTCTTTGGCGGTGGCCATGGATGGGCGTTTGATGTTTTTGTACGTTTTTTGTGGCGCGACGCTCTTAAGTTTGCGACCGTGCTAAAGTAGGGATGGGCATGATAGTGACCGGCAAAAGCCCGGCGGGGGAGAGATGAAGATCCTGATCGCCGACGACCATGAGTTGTTTCGAGATGGACTGCGGCACGTGCTGGGTCAGTTCGAGGGGCCGCCGACTATTGTCGAAGCCAGCGACTTTCCGCAAGCCATCGCCGCTGTCCAGCGGGAAGCCGATATCGAGATCGTCCTGCTCGACCTCACCATGCCGGGGATGAGCTGGACCGACGGATTGGCCAAGCTCAAGGACCTGCTGCCCGAGGCGGTTCCGGTGATCGTGCTGTCGGCCTCGGACGACCGCCGTCATGTGCTGCAGGCGGTCAACATGGGCGCCGCCGGCTTCATCCCCAAGACCTCGTCCAGCCGCGTGATGCTGTCGGCCCTGAAGCTGGTCATGTCGGGAGGCGTCTATCTCCCGACGGCCTTGCTGGAGCAGGGCAACACCGACAGCGACGGTCTGCCGGTGGCGGGCGACGCCGCCGTGGCTTCGCTGACCCCCCGGCAGAAGGAAGTTCTGGCGCTGTTGGGCCAAGGCAAGTCCAACAAGGAGATCGCCCGGGTTCTGGAACTGGCGGAAGGCACGGTGAAGCTGCATGTCACCGCCATTCTCAAGGCCCTCAACGTCAACAACCGCACGCGCGCGGTGGTGGCGGCGGCGCATCTCGGCCTGACCGCCCCGGAAGCCCGTCACTGAACCCGGTTCTTCGGTATAGGCCATAAGGGTGAAAGACGGAAATAAGCGGCCCGGAGGGCTATCGCCACTTGCCGAAAAACCGGTGAGTGCGATATCTCGTTTGGTGCTGGACCTTTGTAGGCCTGGCCGTGGTTCCCGAGGTCGATAATGGTGACAGTCCGAGCCCTGATTTCCGTGACGGCGATTCTGCTGCTGTTGGCGGTGGTGGGGCCGCGCCCAGCCCAGGCCGCCGACACGCAGGCCGCCCGCATCATGGTGCAGGCCGCCGTCAATGACGGCTTGGCGAGTTTTGCCGGCAAGACGAAGCCTCTAGCGGAGCGGGAGCGTCTGCTGGATGGGTTGCTGCGGCGCTACGGCGATCCCGCCATGCTGTCGGCCAGCATGCTCGGCCGTTATTGGGGCAAGATCAGCCCGGCCGAGCAGACGGCCTTCGTCGAGACCTTCATGCGCTATCTGGTCTCCAGCTATGCCGGCCTGCTGAAGGATCTCGAACCCGGCGTCAAGATCGAGGTGAACGACGCCGTCGATCTGGGGGCACGGGTGCGGGTGTCCAGCAATGCTCGTTTTCCCTCCGAGCCGGGGGTCCTCGTCCCGGCGGACTGGGAGGTCGCCACCACCGCCGACGGCAAGCTGGTGATCATGGATGTGAGCGTCGAGGGGGTCAGCATCATCCGTGCCATGCGTGAGGACTTCTCCTCGGTGCTGCGCAGTTCCGGCGGCAAGGTCGCCCCGCTGATGGAGGCGCTTCAGCGCAAGATCGACGCCAACGACAAAGCCAACGCGGCGCAGTAGTCATACCGAGCCACGATGAGCGGGACTCATCGTGGCTCGGTTAGGCCCAAGGGGCCGCGCGCCTCGTGGCGCGGGAGGCAAGGGCGCTCGCGCCCGCCCGCCGCTTGAGGGCGGCGTTGATCGGGTTCGATCAACGCATCTTGTATCAGCGGATCAGGGTCAGGCGGCCGCTTTCGGCGTATTCGCCCGAGGCCGCCAGATCCTTGAAAAAATTGGCCACCGAGACGGCCGGACCGGTCAGGGCGTTGATGGGACCCGGCCTCAGGGACAGTCCGTGGGCCTTGACCATGCGCTGTTCCGCCGCCTTGGCCGGAGCGAACAGCACCACGTCGTCGCCCTCCACCGAGGCCAGCAGGGTCAGCCGCGCCGCATCCACGTATTGCACCAGATAGACCCCGGAGGCCAGCCGTGCCGCCCGGGCGGTGCCGCCGGGGCTCTCCTTGGCGGCGACGTCGTATTGCCGGAGGGCGGCGTTCCAGCGGACCTGAACCTCCACGCCGTCGGGGCGGCGGTAGAGGCCGTCCTTGACGCCCTCGACCCGGACCGAGGCCGAGGCGGGCACGGTCTCGCCCTCCACCTGATAACAGGCGCCAAGCAGCAGAAGAACCAGGAGGGCGGCGACACGGCGCATGGGAAACCTGTGCGGACGGAGGGCAAGTGGCGGCGACCCTAGCACGGCCGGACCGGAGCGCGAATTGACCTCGGCCAAGTGTCTCCCCCGGAACACGGCGACGATGCCCGAGCTTGTTCCGTCCGGCGGCAGACGCTAAAGTCCGGCTCGCCCATTCCCGGAGGTATCCCATGTCCGACCGCGTCCTGATCGTCGATTTCGGCTCGCAAGTGACCCAGCTGATCGCCCGACGCGTCCGCGAAGCCGGGGTCTATTGCGAAATCCACCCGTTCAACCGGGTCTCGGCCGAATCCATCACGGCGTTCGGCGCCAAGGGCGTGATCCTGTCGGGCGGTCCCGCCTCGGTGGCCGATTTCGGCTCGCCGCGGGCTCCCGACGGACTGTTCGCGTTGGGCCTGCCCATCCTCGGCATCTGTTACGGCCAGCAAACCCTGTGCGAGCAGTTGGGCGGCAAGGTCGAGCCCGGCGACCACCGTGAATTCGGCCGCGCCATGCTGACCCTGGTCGAGCCCTGCGCCCTGTTCGAGGGCGTCGTCGCCAAGGGCGAGCAGACCCAGGTGTGGATGAGCCACGGCGACCGCGTCACCGCTCTGCCCCCCGGCTTCAAGGTGGTGGGGACCTCCGAGGGGGCGCCTTTCGCCGCCATCGCCAATGCCGAGAAGCGGATCTACGGCGTCCAGTTCCACCCGGAGGTGGTTCACACCCCCATCGGCAAGCAGTTGTTGTCCAACTTCGTCCATAAGATCGCCGGTTGCGCCGGCGACTGGACCATGAAGGCCTTCCGCGCCCAGGAGATCGCCAAGGTGCGGGCCCAGGTGGGCAAGGGCCGGGTGATCTGCGGCCTGTCGGGCGGCGTCGATTCCTCGGTGGTGGCGGCGCTGCTGCACGAGGCCATCGGCGACCAGCTGGTCTGCGTCTTCGTCGATACCGGCTTCATGCGCTCGGGCGAGTCCGAGCAGGTGGTCAGCGTCTTCCGCGACCGCTTCAACATTAAGCTGGTCCACAAGGACGCCTCCGAGCTGTTCCTGTCCAAGCTGGCCGGCCAGACCGACCCGGAGAAGAAGCGCAAGACCATCGGCGCCACCTTCATCGACGTGTTCGAGGAGGAGGCCCGCGCCGTCGGCGGCGCCGACTTCCTGGCCCAGGGCACGCTGTATCCCGATGTGATCGAATCGGTCAGCTTCACCGGCGGCCCCTCGGTCACCATCAAGAGCCACCACAATGTGGGCGGACTGCCCGAACGCATGAACATGAAGCTGGTGGAGCCGCTGCGCGAGCTGTTCAAGGACGAGGTCCGGGCGCTCGGCCGCGAATTGGGCCTGCCCGACGACATGGTCGGCCGCCACCCCTTCCCCGGGCCGGGCCTGGCCATCCGGGTGCCGGGCCAGCCGTTGACCCGCGAGAACCTCGACATCCTCAGGAAGGCCGATTCCATCTATCTCGACGAGATCCGCAAGGCCGGCCTCTACGACCAGATCTGGCAGGCCTTCGCCGTGCTGCTGCCGGTGCGCACCGTGGGCGTGATGGGTGATTCGCGCTCCTACGACTATGCCTGCGCGCTCCGCGCCGTCACCTCCACCGACGGCATGACCGCCGACTTCTACCCCTTCGAGATGGCCTTCATCGGCCGCGTCGCCAATCGCATCATCAACGAGGTTAAGGGCATCAACCGGGTGACCTACGACATTACGTCAAAGCCGCCGGGGACGATTGAATGGGAGTAGCTTGCGGCTTATAACTTATTGATATTACACAATAAGTAACTTACACACATCTTTCACACGCCAATCGAAACTGTTGTAAAACAGCAGGTTAGGCGTTAGCGTTACACACGATGTTGCACAAACGTGTGACTACTAAAGACAGTAGTAACGTGAGGCTGGTGTGGCTGGAATAAAAACGCAGTTTGATGACGGCGAGATTGCCATTTACGATGGCGGCGTGATCTACAAGCGGCGGCGACTCCGGATTTCGCCTCGCGTAGAAATCGCGATATTTTGCATCAATATCAGTCATCATCTCATATCCACACGAGGTCATACCAAGTCAGAGCATCGACGACGCCAGCCATCCGCGCCTTCATCGCCGCCTGTGTCTGCGGGTTAAGTCCAAGAACGACACAGTCCCCGCTTCCCAGCTTGACGCTCTCGAACGGCAACACCTCCTTGTCGATGCAACCGCCGGAAAAGCCGTCCACCAAACAGGCGTCCACCCTCGCCCAATAGTCGGGGCAATAGGCCGCCAGCAGCCAAGTCCACATGCTTGAGCCAAAGTTAAGGACCCGATCGTAGCTTGCGACGGTGCGGCCGAGAGTCTCGTTGACCGCCTGCCAACCCTTAATGTAGTCACAGCGCATCAGGAACAACTGATCGGGCGGAAGGGGGGGGGCACCCGGACGTCCGACGACCACCTCCACGCCGACCTTGGCCAAAACGAAAATCTGCTTATTCAGAACAGTGACGTCATCGGGGTTCTCCGCCCAATGGGTCACGGTCAGGCCAACCTTGCTGGCCAGACGCCGAACGTGGTCGGGCATGAAAGAGAAATTGTGGTCGCACCACAGCAGCTCGTTGCTGGGCTGGCTGGAATCGGGGCACACGATGACGATACGGCCACCGTCTTCAAGGCAATCCTCGAGGTTTGCCAAAAACGACACGGGATCGGTAACATGCATCAGGACATTGTTCGAGTACACCAGGTCGTACTTCCGACCGAAGTTGCTCCCCTGACCCGCCTTAACCTCATGCACCAGGAAGCCATGGGAGCGGGCAATGTCACTGTTGGTTCTTGATGGTTCTATTCCCTCAATCACGGCATTTGGAAAAATCTTGCGCGTGGACATCATCGACCAGCCGGCGCCGCAGCCGACATCAAGAACGGTTCGGGGCGTCCAGTTGCCGAGGGCCGACATCATCCATGCCGCCATGACCTCATACCGCCGGGCATCGTATTTGGCGGCCCCCGCTCGCTGGTAATAGGCAGCGTAACTTTTCTCATAGAAATCCGACTGCCCTATAAATGGCACGTTGATGCGCTGGCCCAAGCCGCATTTGCGGCAGTGCCCTCGGGACAGCGATTGATCAAGTATGAGGCCCGCCGTGGTGATCGCTCGCCCAATGACGGGGTCGGGGATGGGACTCCATGAGGAGCCTCCACAGACGATGCACTGCAACCGCGGCTTGTTACGTTGACCCATCACCTTCCTTTTGGGATGGCTTGACCCGTTTTCTCGGCCCGGTGCCGTCGATCTGGTCGCCGTCCTGGGTCTTGCGTCGGCGGGGGCCTTTTCGGATCACGGGCTGATTTTTCCGGGG
>NZ_CAINTR010000131.1 GCF_903853455.1 uncultured Magnetospirillum sp. | reverse complement strand
CGACATGCGCAGGTAGGAAAATGCGAGAGCCATGGTTCCGGTCCGAGCGAAACGGAATCCCAGTTTAGGCTGAGGGTGTAGCATAATCCAGCGTCCTATCTTCTGTTTAATAGGACAAACCTCTACCATCGAGGCGGCGCGGGCCGGCGAGGCGGGCAAGGGATTCGCCGTGGTCGCCGACGAGGTCAAGGGCCTCGCCCGTCAGACCGAGAGCGGCATCGCCAACGTCAACGCCCAGGCCGCCGACATCGGCCGCACCACCCGTGAGACGGTGGAGACGGTGGCCTCGGTGGCCGCCGCCATCCGCGACATCGACGCCATCAGCGGCGAGGTCGCCCGCGCCGCCGACCAGCAGCGCGCCGCCACCGGCGAGATCATGGCCAGCGCCGCCCAGGCGGCCGACCACACCACCTCGGTGGCGGAGCGGATGCGCTCCATGATGCACGGCGTCGACACCACCAGTTCGACGGCGGCGCGGGTCAACGACCTTGCCGTCCTGGTCAACCGGGACATCGAGGCCTTGCAACGCCGGCTCGGCGTCATCCTGCGCTCCTCCATCGGCGGCGACCGCCGCGAGGCCATGCGGGTGCCGGCCGCGATCCGCTTCACCGCCCGCTTCGGCGACCAGGACTACAGCGGCTACACTGGCGACATCTCGACCCTCGGCGCCTTGCTGGTGTTCCCGTCCAAGGACTTCCCCCGCGGCGGCGACGGGGTTTTGGAGTTGGACGGGCTGCCGCCGCTGCCGGTGCAGTTCCTCACCGACAGCGTCATGGGCATCCACATCCGCTTCCTTACCCTCGACGAGGACACCCGCACGGCGCTGGCGGCGCGGATCGATCAGGCCGCCACTGCCGACCAGGCCTACATCGCCGTCGTCCAGGGGGTGGCGGCCCAGGCCGTCCGCGCCGCCGAGGCGGCCCTGAAGGGCGGAATCACGCAAGAGGCCCTGTTCAGCATCGACTACGAGCCCATCCCCGGCACCAATCCGGTGCAGTACATGGCGCCCCATACCGAATTGGCCGACCGCGCCTTCCGTCCGCTGATCGAGCCGCCGCTGGAGCACGATCCCCGCATCGTCTTTTGCTGCATCACCGACCGCAGCGGCTACATCGCCGCCCACAACAAGAAATACTCGCAGCCGCAGCGGCCCGACGATCCCGTCTGGAACACCGCCAATTGCCGCAACCGCCGCATCTTCGACGACCGCGCCGGCATCCTGGCGGCGCGCAACGCCAAGCCGTCGCTGTCGCAGACCTATGCCCGCGACATGGGCGGCGGCAGCTTCATCCTGCTCAAGGAAATCGACGCCCCCATCACCGTGGCCGGCGAGCATTGGGGGGCGGTCCGTATGGCCTTGAAGCTGGCCTGACGCTATTTGCTTGCTCCACGGGCGCGATATGCTCACCCTAGGGGTGATGGCAGGCGAAGCGAAGACCGCTCTGGCGAAACGCTTCGACCCGCCTCCCTGATCACGGAGTACGTATGCAAAAGGTTGATAAGCGGAACAAGTCCGAACCCATTGGCGGTTTCGGCGAGCGCATGACCACGGCCGCCGCCGCCAAGAAGGCGCTGTTGGAGAAGATTCGGGCCAACAAGGTGGACGTCAATGACCCGGCCTTCCTGGAACAGCAGGCCATCCGCCGGGCGGCTTCCGCCGCCCAGGCCGAGCGTGATGCCGAGCGCAATGCCGTGAAGAACGCCGCCAAGGCACAGATCATCGCCGAGCGTCAGGCGGCGCAGGACGCGATCGACGCCGCCCGCGCCGCCGCCGAGGCCGAAACCGTGGCCGAACAGGCTGCCCGCGAGGCTGCCGAGGTCGAGGCCGAGGCCGCGAAGGAGGCTCTGGCCGCCGAGCAGAAGGCCGCTCGCGACGCCCGCTACGCGGCACGCAAGGCGCGCAAGTGATCGGCTGAAAGCCATCCGCTTTCCCTGCCGTCAAGCCCCGCCCGCCCTTCGGCTGGCGGGGCTTTTCATGACCGGAGCGGTGGACGTGAATGGGCTTGGGCGCCAAGGGCTTGAAAGATAATGGCGACGGATGGTGATCCCGGGTTGAAAGCCCGGATCGCCACCCACATCTCCGAAGGGTCGTCACCTATTGGGAGATCGTCACCATGAACAATAAGCTTCTGCTCGCCTCGACCGTCGCAGCGGTCGGCCTGTTCTTCCTCGCCGCCTCGCCGGCCCGGGCCGCCGATGCTTCCGCCGAGCTCGCCACCGCCACCGCCCATGCCGGAATGGCCGCCGCCGCCGGGGATTTGAAGATGGTGCACGCCCATCTGCACCACGTCGTCAACTGTCTGGTGGGGCCGGGCGCGCCCGACTACGACGCGGCCCAGGCCGATCCGTGCAAGGGCCAGGGCATGGGCGCCATCCCCGATTCCATGGCCGACAAGCGCACGGCGCTGGGAGCCGCCGTGGGGGTGGCCAAGCAGGGCATCGCCCAGGAAGACATCGTCAAGGCCAAGGAGGACGCGACCGCCCTCCAGGCCGCCCTCAAGAAGGCGTCCATGTAGCTCGGAACGCCCGGATGCACGGCAGCCCCTCCGTCGGCGACGACGGAGGGGCTGCCGTCGTGTGGGGGATCATGGCGGGGTGTCGTCCACGGCGACCGCCTCGCCGTCCCGGAAGATTCGGATGACGGGCGGTCTGGCGTCCAACTCGCCCCGGCGGTCGAATTTGTAGCGGCCACCGGCCCCCTCCCAGGCCGGCATGTAGCGGATGGCGAGGGCCAGGTCGAGGGGGTTGGACGAGCCGGTGGAGCGGATGGCCCGGGCCAGGAGATGCAAGGCGTCATACCCCTGCGCCGCCCAGGTGTCGGGCTCCCTGGCGTAGCGCTCCCGGAATTTTCGCACGAAGTCCCGGTTTTCCGGGTGGGGCGAGGCCGGGTCGTAGAAATCCGCCGTGACGGCTCCCTCCAGCGCCGGTCCGGCCCGCCGCCGCAGCTCCGGCGTGTCGCCGAAGGCTCCCAGGACGGGGGCCGTCAGACCGGCCTTGCGGGCCATGCGCAGAAAGTCGCCGGCCTGGATGTCCGACCCGGCGAAGAAGATCGTGTCCACGTCCAGGGCCCGCATCACGTTGACCGGTTCGCGGAAATCCACATGCTCGCGGGAATAGGCCCATTGGTAGACGACCTGTCCGCCCAGGGCGTCCAGGGCGATGCGGTAGTGATGGGACTGAGCCTTGGCGAAGGGGGCTTCCTCCCAGACGATGGCGACGTTGCGCCGGCCGCGCGCGGCGGCCGGCGTATGAGCCAGGGCGGCGGCGACCCGGTCGGCGGGCGGCAGGGTGCGCACCACGTAGCGGTAGTCGTGGGAGGTGATGGCGGTGCCGGTGGCGCCGAGGACAAGATGCAGCAGCCGGCTCTGCTCATAGATGGCGGAGGCCCGGCTGGCCACCGCGTCGTCGTGATAGCCGAGAACGGCGCTCATGCCGGGGGTGGCGGCGAAATCCAGGGCGATGGCGCGCGCAGCGTCCCAGTCGTCGCCGTCGTCGCGCAGGATCAGGCGAATGGGCGGACTGCCGGCCGACCTCCCGGCGTTGACCTCGGTCAGGGCGAGGTCAAGCCCCTCGGCCATGCCGTCCCGGTTGGCCGCGAACGGCCAACTGACACCCACCAGGACGTCCCGCCCGGCGTGGTCGAGGGTTTCGGTCCGTGTCTCTCCCATTTGCTCGAGGGACCGCCACTGGGGGGCGAGGAGCAGGGCCAGCAGGCCGGCCGCGCCCACCCATCGAAGCAATCTCCACATGCCGTCAGTCCTTGCCCAGGATGATCGGCAGACCGGAATTTCCCGCTCCGATGACCACGACCTTGCTGTTGGGGGAATGGGCCAGGTCCTGGGTCGCCTGGATGCCGTACCACCGCAGGATGGAGGGGGTCAGGCTCTGGTTGACCGTGTTGTTGTAGAGTTTCAAGCCATCGGATTCGATGCGTTTGCGTTCGGCTTCCTTGCCAGCGATGACCAGCCGGTAGGCATATTCCTGCTCCAGTTGTTGAAGGGCCATCTTGGCTTCGATGGCCTCGGTGATCCGGGGCGGCAGCATGATGCTTTCGATGGGCACCTCGTCCAACGCGATGAAGCGCGCTTCCAGTTGAACCTTGGACAATTCGCTGACCCGTTCCTGGATGGCTTTCTGGGCGGTGTAGATCTCCTCGGGCTTGTACTGCCCGAACACCGAGCGGATCACCGAACGGATTTCCGGGCGGATCACCACCTCGACGAAGTCCTCCCCCACCCGCTGGTGCAGCAGCGGCAAGCTGTCGCCCGATAGGAAATAGCGCACCGAATACTGAACCTGAACGGTCAGTCCATCCACGGTCAGGGCGTTGATGGTGTCGGTGAAGCGCTGCTTGCGGACGTCGTAGACGTACATCCGGTTGACGGGCAGCACCAGATGCAGGCCTTCGCGGTACACCGTGTCGATCACCGTGCCGCCTCCCAGGCGTCGCCACAGCACCCCCAGCTCTCCGGGATGGATCGAGACGATGATCCGGTCGTGGAAGAAGACGACGGTGAAGGCCGCCAGGAAGGACAGCAGGACGAGATAGGGGATCTGGCGCCGCCAGAATGCCCTGACGGATTGCGCGTGCTTGGCGGCCCGTTGGCGGAACGTACTCATCGGCCCGGCTCCTGGGAAATCGGTTTGACGGTGCGGGCGGCCGGACGCTTGCGCGGCCGGGCCGGTTTGGCGGTGCGCTTGCTGTCGCGCAGCTTGCCGTAATCCATCTCGAGCACCCGGTCGGCCACGTGGAAATAGCGGTCGTCATGGGAGACCACCACCAGGGTCTTGCCCGCCCGCTTCAGGTCCGGCAGCAGGGTCTCGTAGAAATAGGCGCGGAATTGGGGGTCCTGGTCGGCCGCCACCTCGTCGAAGATGTAGATGGCCTTGTCCTCCAGATAGGACACCACCAGGGCCAGGCGTTTGCGCTGCCCGGTGGACAGGCTGGTGGTGGTGAAGCGCCCGTCGCGGAAATCGGTCTTGGCCGAGATCTCCATCAGCCGCAACAGCTCCTCCACCCGTTCCGGCGCGGCCTCCTTGAGGCCGTGCAGCTTCTCGAACAGGTAGAAGTCGGAAAAGATCGCCGAGAACAGGTTGCGGTAGGACTGGATGTTGGTCGGGCCGATTTCCACCCCGTCGACGCGGATGGAGCCCTGGTCCGGGTGGTAGAGCGCGGTGAACAGCTTCATGAAGCTGGTCTTGCCGCTGCCGTTGCCGCCCACCAGGAACAGGATCTCGCCGCGGCGGATCTCGCCGTCGATGGGGCCGACCTGGAAAACGGCGCCACCCTCCGGGTCCCGGTAGGTGAAGTGAAGCCCGTCGAGACGGATGGTGCCGAACGACGACATGTCGACGCCGGGCGACTGTTCCTGGTCGGCGGACTTGGCCAGCGCCTCGTCCAGGGTGGTCTCCAGCCGCCGCAGGTTGTCCACGGTCACGTTCACCTGCGACAGCACCGGGATCATCATCACCACGTTGCCCAGCGGCCCGAAGAAAAACAGGATGGCGGCCACGATCTTGGTCACCGAATCGGAGAAGGACGTCGACAGCAGCGGCAGGATGAAGACCACGGCTCCCAGCAGGATGACGAAGAACATCTCCACGAAGACCATGTTGTCGGAGAACTTCAGCATGACGTGCAGGCGCTTGTCGCGGACCCGCGCCGCGGTCTGGCCGAAATCGGCGAAGACGTCGTCGCTTTTCCGCTGGTTGAGGCGCAGTTCCTTGAACCCTCTCAGCAGGCCGGTCAGCGCGGAGAACAGGTCGTCCTCCCACTTGGACGAATCCTGCAACTGGGCCTGGTAGTCGTCATGGTCCTTGAGATAGAGCCCGATGCCGCTGACGATCAGGGCCAGGCACAGCAGCATGGCCATGGGCGACACCGCGGCGATGTAGGCCATGGTGAAGACCACCATGATGGCCGATTGCGTCCCCGAGAACAGCGGCCGCGCCGCCTGGGCGATGGCGGCGGTGTCGCGGCTGATCCGGGCGTGGATGTCGGCCTCGCCGATGGTTTCCAGGGCCATCAGGTCGGAGCGGCGGATCTTGTCGGCCAGCCGCACCCGCACGCTGAGAATGGCCTCCTCGGCGATGCGGCTGGATTCGTACAAGATGTAGCGGAGCGAATAGACGAACAGCCCGATGGACAGCCCGAACAGCACGAAGTGGTACCAGAACGGCCCGCCCTGCTTCATGGACTCCACGGAAGCGTTGATCACCGCCAGATTCATGGCGTTGGCGGTGCCCGATGCGGCGGTCAGCACGAATAGCTTCCGGTCCAGCGCCTTGGTCTCGCGTTCCAGGAAGGCCAGAATCCCGAAGCCTTTGAAAATACTCATGATGGCGGCTCGAATCGATTCGGGGTGTCCGACGGGATGCCGCGGTCAGGCGGTCTTGAGAACGACGCGGGTCTCGTCCTGGGCGATGTCGTCGGCGATTCGAATTCTGAGCGCGTGGCGGCCATGGTCGGTGAACGCGCCGCGCCCGTGGAGCACCTCGTGGTTGTTGATGACCAGGACGCTGTCGGCCTCCATATAGGCGTCCAGCCGGAGGGTCTGGTTGTCCACCTCGGCCTGGAGGATGGTCAGCGCCTTGCGGATCTCCGGCGTGTCGTATTCGGGAAAGGCCGCCAGCCCCCGCTCCAGCGTGTCGGTGCGGAAGCGGATGCCGGGACGGTCGCCGAAGATCCGGGCGAAGGTGACCTCGACGGTGTCGGGCGACGCCGTGGCGGTGAAGGTGGTGGGAATGCGGAACGGCAGCTCCTGCCGCGACAGCACGTCCAGCGCCCAGCACCCCTCCTCGGTGCGCTCCAGCTGGGATTTGAGGCAGCGCATGTCGCGCAGTTGCGAGACGCCGCCGCCGCAGGCCGCCGGTTTCACGAAGTAGAGCAGCAGATAGCGCTCGGGTTCGGGAAAGTACTGGGTGTCGGTGTGCAGGTCCGCCTCGTAGGCATGCTCGGAGAAGGTGGGGACATGCCCCGCCTTCAAGGCGGCGCCGCGCGCCTTGATGTCCCAGACGATCCGTCGCTCGATCCGGTCGGTGGCGGTGGGGCGGCCCAGGCACAGCGTCAGGGCGAACAGCACCAGGCTGCGGCGGGCGACGTCCAGGTGGTCCAGCCAGATGCGGGGGATGACGATGCCGCTGTAATCGCTTTCCAGCGCCGTGCGGAAGGTGCCGGCGATGGTGACGATTGAAGGCGACGCGTCGCGCAAGGCGTCGCGCAGCTCCGCTTCGTCGTCGAGGGGAACGAGGGTGGCGGGGGTGACGTCCGGGCCGTAGAATTTCGCGATCGCGGCCAGAATGGCCGAAATCTCTTGGTCGGGAATCGGAGCCACCACCAATTGGCCGGTACGAAAGCCGATTTCCTGAACATGGGTCAACATGGGTCCTCCGGGAAAAGGGATGGTCATGACGGGAACAGGCCCCCGGCGGCGCGCAGCAGGGCGGCCATTCCCGCCGGGGGGATGGATGGCCAGACCAGCCCCAGCCGGGTCAGCAGGGTCTGGGTCCGTTCGGTGGCGACGTCCAGCCGGCGGGCGCGGGGCTGGGGGGCGCCGCCGGCGTAAATTCTGAAATTCTCCAGGGTCTCGCCCAGGACGGCCTCCATCTCGGGCTCGTCCACCGCCTGGGCCAGGCGGTCGAGGAAGGCGTCGAAGCGGCAGGAACGGACCTTGTCCGCCATGCCCTCGGAGGCGGTGACGATTTCGGCCAGGGTGTCCCGGCGCGAATGCTCCACGTGGTGGGTCTCGTTGGCGAGGCCGCCGGCCCCGGCCAGCCGCACTACGGCGCGCGCCACCAGATCCACGTGGCACATCCAGGCGTGGTAGTCGTCGGGGATCATTCCCAGGCGGAGGAAGGCGCCGAGCTGGCAGAAGAAGGCGTTGTCGCCGACATTGCGCTGCAACGGCCCGCCTTCGGCGGCGAACACCACGTTGCCGACCCGGTGGATGCTGGCGTTGGCCAACTCGCCCCGCGCTGCGACCACCAGCCGTTCGGCCTCCTGCTTGGTGCGGATGTAGTAATTCTCGTCGAGCTGATCGGGCGGCGCGTCGTATTCGGTGAACAGGCGGGTGCCGGTCTCGGGAGCCCGCCCCACCACCGACAGGGTGGAGACGAAGTGGAAATCGGCCGGCGCGGCCGGCTGGCGCGCCGCCAGCCGCAACAGCCTTTCGGTGGCCGCCACGTTGTCGGCGTGGAACTCCCGGTAATGGCCGAAGTGGTTGACGTTGGCGGCGCAGTGGAACACCGCTCCCAACCCGTCGGCCAGCCGGTCCAACTCGACGGGCGGCAGGCCCAGCCCGTCCCGGCGCAGGTCGCCGGCCCGTACGGTCAGGCGGGGATTGTCCAGCAGGGCCGCGCCGTCGGCGGGGCCAAAATAATGGGTCAGGACTTGACCCAGCCGGGCGCGGGCGGCGCGGTCGTCGCCGCCTCGCACCAGGGTGGCGACGTCGCGGTGCCCCTCGGCCAGCAGCTCGCGCAGCAGGTAGCTGCCGAGATAGCCGGTGGCGCCGGTGAGCAGCACGGTTCCCGTGTCGCGGCCTGTCCTCAGGTCGCGGTCCAGGTAGGGCCGGTTGCGCCGGCGGTAATCGGCGAACGCCTCGGCCATGCCCTGGCTGCGGGTGGCCTCATAGGCGGCGAGGCCGTCGTGGTAGCCTTGCCAATGCTGTTTGACCGACTGAAGCAGCGCTTGCAGGTGATCGGATCGCCGCCGGCAGACGTGGGAGAAATCGGCCAGGACCGGATGCTCATAAAGATCGTTGATGGCGCAATGGAATTCGCGCCGCAGCTGGTTGACCGCCGCGATGACCCGCAGGCTGTCGCCGCCCAGGTCGAAGAAGTTGTCCTCGCGGGCGATGGCGCGGCCGTCGAACTGCGCCGCCCAGACCTGGGCGACGCGTTTTTCCACTCCGTTGGCGGGAGGGGTGCGCCGCCCGCCGGCCTGGAGGTCGTCCCCGCGCTCGGCAGCGACGGCAAGCAGGGCGGCGCGGTCCACCTTGCCGGCTTCCGTCACCGGAATCGCCGCCACCCGGATGATCGCGGCCGGAATCATGTAGGAGGGCAGGGTTGCGGCCAGCGCGTCGTGCCAGCCGGCCGGGGTGAGGTCGAGGGCCTCCTCGTCCATATGGGCGAAGGCCCACAGGGTCTGGGTGGCGTCGTCGCCCGTCTCCACCAGGGCCACGGCCTGACGCACGCCCGGCAGGCTTTCCAGGCGATGCTCGATCTCTCCCAGTTCGACCCGCTGGCCGCGCAGCTTCACCTGACCGTCGGAGCGGCCGAGAACCATCAGCTCGCCGGTCTCGGTCCAGCGGCCGAGGTCGCCGGTGTCGTAGAGCCGTCCCGATGCCGTCTCGACGAAGGCGGCGGCGGTCAGGTCCGGCCGGTTGAGATAGCCGATGGCCAGCCCGGCGCCGCCCAGCCAGACCTTGCCCACCGCGCCGGGCGGCAGGGGCGTGCCCCGCTCGTCCAGAATGTGAACCTCGGTGTTGGCCAGCGGCCGGCCGGCGGTCAGCCGCCGGGCGCCGGGCGGCACGCGCCCGACGGTGGCGGCGGCGGTGTTCTCGGTGGGGCCGTAGCCGTTGATGTAGTCGAGTCGCCCGGCATAGTGGAGGGCGTCGCTCAGATGGGGCGGCTCGCCCACCGTCATCAACAGGCGCAGGCCGGGGAAGTCGGCCTGCTCGAACAGGCGGAGATAGGAGGGCGGCATGGTGGCGACGCTGACCCCCAGCCGTTCCAGCTTGGCTTTCATGCCGCCCACGTCGTCCATCTCGGCGCGGGTGACCGGCACCACCGCCGCTCCCGCCGCCCAGGCCATGACCAGATCGGAGATCCAGGCGTCGAAGGCCGGCGACGCCATCAGCAGGGCGCGGTCGGCGGAGCGGATGTCCAGGGCGGCGGCCAGGGCCGCGCCCAGATTGTTCAAGCCGCCATGGGGGAGCATCACCCCCTTGGGCTGGCCGGTGGAGCCCGAAGTGTAGATGACATAGGCGAGGTCGGAGGGCTGGACCATCCTGCCCTGGGACGGGGCGTCGGGACGGTTGCCGGCGATGCTTTCCGGCCGCAGGACCGCATAGCCGGCCTCGGCCAGCGGCGCCGGGACGGCATGGCCGTCCAGCACTATCAGCACCCGGATGCCGGCATCATGGGCGATGAAGGCCAGACGTTCGGCGGGCAGATCCACCGAGAGGGGAAGATAGGCGGCGCCGGCCTTCCAGACGGCCAGCACCGCTTCCGGGAGATATACCGACCGGTCGGTAAGTATTCCAACCGGCCGGCCCCGCGTCACGCCTCGCTCCAGCAGGGCATGGGCCAGGGCGTTGGCGCGCGCTTCGATCGCGGCGAAGCTGCGGGCCTGCCCCTCGGTCACCACGGCCGGGCGGTCCGGCTGGGCGTGGGCCAGTTGGCGGAACAGCTCGTGGAAGCTGGGGGTGGTCAGCGGCAGGGTCGGTCCCTGCCGCCACGTCGCCAGGACCTTCTCCTCCCCCGGCAGCAGGGCCGGCGGTGGTGCGTCGGGGCGGCAGCCGTCGCCGGCCAGGAATCGCGCCCATTCGGCCAGCGATTCGATCCAGGCCCGCGCGGTCTCCCGCTCGTAGAGGGCGGCGTTGACGAACCATGACAGCACCAGACCGCCATCCGCCTGCCCCTCGTGGACCAGCACCATGTCCTGGTTGAGGGTATAGCGGCGCCGATCATAATGCAGCGCGTCATCGGCGGGAGCGCCGAGGGTGGCGAAGCGGAACCGCCCCGGCTCGGTCTCTCCCCCGCCGTGAGGCGGCGGAGTTTCGGTGACTGCCAGGTCGAACAGGGGATAGCGGGCGGGATGGCCGGTCTGCGGGCGCTCGCGGCGGACATCCTGATACATGCGGGCGAAGGGATAGCGCACATGCTGCAACCCTTCGGCCAAGGCCCGCTGGGTGGCGCGCAGGGTCTGTTCCAGCGGTTCGGCACGGTCGACGCGGCACGGCACCGGCAGCATGTTGACGTAGTAGCCGAGGACCTGGGCCTCGTCCGACGTCTCGCGGGTCGAGGCGGCGGTGCCCAGCAGGACGTCCGGCCGTCCGGTGCGCCGCCGCACCTCCAGGGCCATGATGGTCAGCATCAGGGCGTGGAGGCTGGCGCCGTTGCCATGGGCGAAAGCCCGCAAGGCTGCCGCCGTGGCGGCGTCGAGGCGGGTGCGGTAGACATGGCCGCCGGCCTCCTCGGCGCTCCGGCCCAGCGTGCGGGGATGGTCCAGCGGCCACTCGTCGAAGGCGTCGCCCAAGCCGGCCAGCAGGTCCCGCCAGTAGCGGGAATCGGCGCGGCTGGCGGGGCTGTCCAGATAGCGTTCCTCCAGGGCGGCGGAGCGGTCGAACGAGCCGGACAGCGGCGGCAGGCTTTCGCCGCGCAGCAGAGTCGCCAGTTCGTCGGCCAGCAGGCCGAGCGACAGACCGTCTCCCACCGAATGGTGCAGGGCCAGCCAGAAGAAATGACGGTCGTCGTCGGCCGTTCGCGTCAGCCCGGCCCGCCACAGGGGCGCGGCGCTCATGGCGAAGGGCTCGGACTGGCGATGGCGGATATGCGCCAGAGCGGCGTCCCGGTCGGGGCGGGTGTCCAGTTCCAGCACGGCGTCGATGGAGGCCAGCGCCTCCCGGCGCAGGATTGCGTCGCCGTCCTCGAAAAAGCGGGTGCGCAGCGCCGCATGGCGCGCCACCAGCACGGCCCAGGCGGCGGGCCACAGCGCGGGTTCCGGCACGGTCCCGTGGACGGCCAGGATCAGGGGAATGGTGAAGCCACGGGTGTCGAGACCGGCCTGTTCGGCGGTCCAGAATTCCCGCTGGCCCTCGGTCGCCCGGTCGGAATCCGTGGGAGTGGACGGATTCTCCGCGCTCGACCGGCCGACCCGGGCGGCGAATCCCTCCAGGGTCGGTTCGATGAACAGCTCGCGGGCCGGCACCGGCCGCCCGAGCGTCTTCTCCAGCCGGTGGGCCACCGCGATGGCCAGCAGGCTCTGGCCGCCCAGGGCGAAGAAATTGTCGTCGCGATGGACCGGGCCGCATTTCAACAGCGCGCTCCACAACTGGGCGATCTCCTGCTCCAACCCCGCCTCGGGCAGCCGGGACGCGTCGGCCGGGCGCGCATGTCCCACCAGCAGGCTTTTCAGGGCGGGCTTGTCCACCTTGCCGGCGATGGTGACGGGGATGGCCGCCACCCGGATGATCGCGGCCGGGATCATGTAGGAGGGCAGCGCTTCGGCCAGGGCGTCGCGCCAGACGTCCTGGGTGGGTTCGGGCGCCGCGTCGTCCATGTGGACGAAGGCCCATAGGGTCTGGGTGCCGTCCTCCTGGGTGTCCACCAGGGCCACGGCCTGGCGCACGCCCGGCTGGCGTTCCAGGCGGTGCTCGATCTCTCCCAGTTCAACCCGTTGGCCGCGCAGCTTCACCTGCCCGTCCATGCGGCCGAGGATCTCCAACTCGCCGCCGTCGGTCCAGCGGCCGAGGTCGCCGGAATCGTAGAGCCGCCCCGCCGCCGTCTCGACGAAGGCGGCGGCGGTCAGGTCCGGCCGGTTGAGATAGCCGGTGGCCAGTCCGGCGCCGCCCAGCCAGACGCGGCCGATGGCGCCGGGCGGGACCGGCTCGCCGTGCCGGTTCAGGATATGGACGCAGGTGTTGGCCAGCGGCCGGCCGGTAGCGAAACGCCGGCTGCCCGGCGCGATCCAGCCGATGGAGACCACGACGGTGTTCTCGGTGGGGCCGTAGCCGTTGAGGTAACGCAACCGCTCGGCATAGTGGAGGGCGTCTTGCGGAATGGGCGGCTCGCCCACCGTGGTCAGGACGCGCAGGCTGGGGAATTCCGCCTGCTCGAACAGGCGGAGATAGGAGGGCGACATGGTGGCCACGCTGACCCCCAGGCGCTCGAACGCCGCCTTCATGCCGGCGATGTCGTCCATGGCGGTGCGGGTGACGGGAACCACCGCCGCCCCGACGGTCCAGGCCATGACCACTTCGAAGATCCAGGCGTCGAAGGTCGGCGAGGACATCATCAGCACCCGGTCCTCGGGCCGGAGCATCATGATGTTCGCCACGCCGACGGTCAGGTTGTTCAAGCCGCCATGGTTGATCATCACCCCCTTGGGCTGGCCGGTGGAGCCCGAGGTGTAGATGATGTAGGCGAGGTCGGAGGGCTGGACCGTCCTGCCCTGGGAGGGGGCGTCGGGACGGCTGCCGGCGATGTTTTCCGGCCGCAGGAGCGCATAGCCGGCCTCGGCCAGCGGCGCCGGGATCGGGTGGCCGTCCAGCACCATCAGCACCCGGATGCCGGCATCATGGGCGATGAAGGCCAGACGTTCGGCGGGCAGATCCACCGAGAGGGGAAGATAGGCGCCGCCGGCCTTCCAGATGGCCAGGGCGGCCTCCGGCAGGGCGGCGGACCGTTCGGTGAGGATTCCGACCGGCTGGCCCCGCGTCACGCCATGCTCCAGCAAGACATGGGCCAGGGCGTTGGCGCGCGCGTCCATCGCGGCGAAGCTGACGGTCCGGTCGTCGGTCACCACGGCCGGGCGGTCCGGCTGACGTCGGGCCTGTTGGCGGAACAATTCGTGGAAGCTGGGAACGGCCAGCGGCAGGGCCGGTCCCTGCCGCCACGTCGCCAGGACCCGCTCCTCCCCCGGCAGCAGGGCCGGCGGCGGCGAATCGGCGCGGCGGTCCGGGCCGGCCAGGACCCTTGCCCACTCGGCCAGGGAGTCGATCCAGGCCCGGGCGGTTTCCGGCTCGTAGAGGGTGGCGTTGACATGCCACGACAGCACCAGACCGCCATCCGCCTGCCCCTCGTGGACCAGCACCATGTCCTGGGCCGGGGCGTAGCGGCGGAATTCGTACTGTGGCGCGTCGCCGGCCTGGAGGGCGAGGCCGTCGAGCCGCAAGCCGCGCGGCTCCGCCGTCACGCCGACCTGGAGGGCCGGATTCTCGGTGACGGCCAGATCGAACAGGGGGTAGCGGGCGAACTGGTCGGCCCGGGGACGCAGGCTGCGGAAATCTCCGTACATGCGGGCGAAGGGATAGCGGGCGTGCTGCAAGCCTTCCGCCACGGTCCGCTGCATGAGGCGCAGGCTGTGCTCCACCGATTCGGCGGGACGGACGCGGCACGGCACCGGCAGCATGTTGACGTAGTAGCCGAGGACCTGGGCCTCGTCCGCCGTCTCGCGGGTGGAAGCGGCGGTGCCCAGCAGGAAGTCCGTCCGTCCGGTGCGTCGCCGCACCTCCTGGGCCATGATGGTCAGCATCACGGTGTGGAGGCTGGCGCCGTTCCGCTGGGCGAAGGCGCGCAAGCCCTCGCCGGTGGCGGCGTCCAGGCGAACCCGGAAGCAATGGCCGCCCTTGGCGTTGGCGGCGAGGCGGGCCGAGGGGCGGGGATGGTCCAACGGCCAGTCGTCGTACGGCTCGGGGTCGTCGGCCGACGCGCCGTCGCCCAGACCGGTCAGCACCTCCCGCCAATACAGGGCGTCGGCGCGGCAGGCCGGGCCGTCCAGGTAGCGCTCCTCCTGGGCGGCGGAGTTGTCGAACGAACCGGCGGGCGGCGGCAGGCTTTCGCCGCGCAGCAGGGTGGCCAGATCCTCGGTCAGCACGCCCAGCGAGACGCCGTCGCCCACCGAGTGGTGCAGGGCCAGCCAGAACAGAGGCTCGCCGCCATCCGGCGTCGTGACCAGCCCGGCTCGCCACAGGGGCGCGGCGCTCATGGCGAAGGGCTCGGCCTGACGGCGGCGGATATGCGCCAGGGCGGCGTCGCGGTCGGGATGGGTGTCCAGTTCCAGCGTAGCGCCGAGGACGGGCAGCACGTCGCGGCGCAGGATCGCGTCGCCGTCCTCGAAAAAACGGGTGCGCAGCGCCGCATGGCGCGCCACCAGCGCGGCCCAGACGGCGGGCCACAGCGCGGGCTCGGGGGCGGTTCCATGGACGGCGAGAATCAGCGGAATAGTATAGCCGCGCGTGTCGAGACCGGCCTGTTCGGCGGTCCAGAATTCCCGCTGGCCCTCGGTCGCCCGATCGGAAGCGGCAGGGGCGGACGGACGTTCCGCACTGGACTGGCCGATCCGGGCGGCGAACCCCTCCAAGGTCGGCTCGGCGAACAGCTCGCGGGCCGGAACCGGACGCCCGAGGCTTTTCTCCAGCCGGTGGGCCACCGCGATGGCCAGCAGACTGTGGCCGCCCAGGGCGAAGAAATTGTCGTCACGGCGAATGTCGTCGCGGCCCAGCAGTTCGCTCCACAGCCGGGCGATCTCCTGTTCCAGCCCGCTCCGGGGCGGCAGGTTCCCGTTCTGCCGCGACCGGCCGGCCAGCAGCGCTTTCAGGGCAGCCTTGTCCACCTTGCCGGAACGGCTCACCGGGATGGTGGAAACCACGGTCACCGCCGCCGGAATCATATAGGCCGGCAGGCGGTCGGCCAGATGGGCGCGCCATGCCTCCTCGGTCGGGGCGTCCATTCCCGGCCAGGGCTGGACGAAGGCCCACAGGCTGTGGCCGCCGCCGGCATCGTCCTCGACCACGACCACCGCCTGGGCCAGTTGGGGATGGCTGCCCAGGGCGTGTTCGATCTCTCCCAACTCGACGCGGATCCCGTTCAGCTTCACCTGGTCGTCGCTGCGGCCGAGGATCTCCAATGTCCCGGAGGGATGCCAGCGGCCCAGGTCGCCGGAGCGGTAGCGCCGGCCCGAAACGGTGTCCACGAAGGCGGCGGCGGTCAGCTCCGGCTGGTTCACATAGCCCGCCGCCAGCCCGGCCCCGCCCAGCCGGATCTCGCCCACCACGCCGGGGGGAACGGAATTGCCGTCGGGATCGGTCACATGGACGCTGGTATTGGGCAAGGGGCGGCCGGTGGACATGAAATCCGCCAGCCCGTCCAGCAGCCCCATGGTGCTGGTGATGGTGTTCTCGGTGGGGCCGTAGGCGTTGAAATAGCGCAGCCGTCCGGCATATTTGCGCATGTCGGCCAGGATGGGGGCCTCGCCGCCGGTCACCAGGGTGTGCAGCGAGGGCGGCAGGTCGGCATCGCCCAGCAGCCGCAGATAGGTGGGGGTGATATCGGCCACCGTCACCGCCAGCTCCGCCAGCAGATCCCGGAACCGGCGGGGCGAACTGAGGACGTCGTAGGACACCGGGCACAGCGCCGCCCCGTGGGCCAGCGGCACTCCCAGGTCGGACAGGGAGACGTCGAAGGACGGCGAGGACAGGAACAAGGTGCGGTCGTCGGGGGACAGGCCGAGCATCTCGCCGGCTCCCAGCACCATATTGAGATAAGCGGCGTGGGTGATCCGCGCGCCCTTGGGTTGGCCGGTGGAGCCCGAGGTGTAGATGACATAGGCGACGTCGCCCGGCGCGCCGGCCACGGCGGGGCGGTGGCGGTGGGCGCGGCGGAATTCGTCGAGGCTGTCCTCCGGCCGCAGGACGGGGGGAAGGGTCAGGGCCAGGGCGGCGGGGACGGCATGGCCGTCCAGGGCGATCACCTGGGTGGCGCCCGCATCCCGCGCCATGAAGTTCAGCCGCTCGGGCGGCAGGTCGGCGGCCAGCGGCAGATAGGTGCCGCCGGCTTTCCAGATGCCGAGGACCACCGCCGGCAGGTTGGGGGAGCGGTCGGTGACGACGCCCACCACCTCGCCCCGCCTCAGGCCGCGCGCCAGCAGGAGATGGGCGACGAGGTTGGCCTCGTCCTCCACCGCCCGGTAGGTCAGGGTGGCGTCCGGGGTCAGGATCGCCGGACGTTCGGCCTGATCGCCGCCGGGCTGGTCCAGCCGGCGTTCGAACAGCTCGTGGAAGCGCAGATGCGGCCGGGCGGCGACGGCGCCGTATTCCCAGGCGCACAGCCTGCGGGCCTCGTCCGGCAGCAGGTGCGGCGGAACCGTATCGGCCCGGTCGGGGTCCTCGATCAGCCAGTCGATCCAGCCGGTCAGCCCCTCGAACCAGCTTTCCGCCGTCCGCCTGGTGTAGAGGGCGGCGTTGACGTGCCATTGCAGCAGCAGCCCGCCATCGGGCAGGCTTTCATGGATCAACACCATGTCCTGGCCGGGCGAGACGGCCGAGGATTCATAGGTGATGCCGTCCTCGGCTCCGGTGGCCAGCCGCGCCAGACCGGCCAGGGGATGAGTCTGGCGGATCTCTGGATTTTCGGTGATGACCAGATCGAAGATGGGATAGCGGGCCGGATGGTGCCGGCCGGGATGGGCCTCCCAGAACGGGTGGTACATATGGGCGAAAGGATAGCGGGCATGGAGCAGGCCTTGGCCCAGCACCTCCTGGGCCTCCCGCAGCCGGGGGCCGAACGGGGTGGGCCGTGGCCGGCACGGCAGCGGCAGCATATTGACGCCATAGCCGATGGCGCGGCCTTCCGCCGCCGTCTCGCGGGCCGAGGCGGTGGTGCCGACGACGAAGTCCTCGCGGCCGGTACGCCGCCGCACCTCATGGGCCAGCAGGGCCAGCAGGACCGCGTGCAGGCCGGCGGCGTGCCGCCGGGCCAGGGCTTTCAATCCCGTGGCGACGGCGGGGTCCAGCCGGATCTGGAGGCGGTGGCAGCTGGGGGCGGCGGTGGCGGAGCGCGGCAGGTCGAGGGGCCAGTCGTCATAGGCCCGGTCCGGCAATCCGGCCAGGGTGTCTCGCCAGAAGCGGGCGTCCTCGGCGTAGTCGGGGCTGGCGAGGTAGGCTTCCTCCCGCGCCGCCGCCTCGCCGAAGCCGGTGGAGGGCGGGGGAAGCTCGTCTTGGCGCAGCAGGGCTTCCATCTCCTCGACGATGACGCCCACCGACTGGCGGTCGCCCACCGAGTGGTGTAGGGCCAGCCAGAACAGGTGCTCGCCGCTGTCCGTGACCGTGACCAGCCCGGCCCGCCACAAGGGCGGCCGCGCCATGGAGAATGGCCGGGCCTGATGATCGCGGATGGCGGCCAGGGCGGCGGCCCGGTCGGGCAGCTCGGCGACGTCGAGGCCGCCCCGCGGGCCGAGGACGAGGTTGGGAGCGGTCTTCCGTCGCAGGGTTCCGGCCGCGTCCTCCTCGAAATGGGTCCGCAGCGCCGGGTGACGCTCCACCAGGGCGGCCCAGGCCGCCGCCCAGCGATCCAGGGGCGGCATCCCGCCCCGAACCACCCGGTGCAGGGCGATGGTGAAGGGTTGGGTGTCGAGGCCGGCGGTCTCGGCCACCCAGAACTCCCGCTCGCCTTCGGTGGCGACGTCGCTTTCGGGCAGGGGCACGCCGGAATCCCGGTCCCGCAGGACGGCGACGCGCCCGGCCAGATCGGCCAGGACCGGAGCGGCGAAGATCTCGCGCGTCGGCACCGTCAGGCCCAACTCACGGGTCAGGCGCTGGCTGACCGCGATGGCCAGCAGGCTGGTGCCGCCAACCGCGAAGAAGTTGTCGGTGCGCATGATGGCGGGGATCTTCAGGATGTCTTGCCACACCCTGGCGACCCGCTCCTCCTCCTCGCCCTGGGGCGGGGTGCCGCCATCGGCGCCGTGGCGGGCGTCGAGAGCCTGCTCGGCCAGAAGCCGCAGCGCCCGGCGATCCACCTTGCCGGACGAATTGACCGGCATGCGGGGCAGCGCCGCCACCTGGGCGGGCAGCATGTAGCTGGGCAGGGTCCGGGCCAGGACGTCGCGCCAGTCCTCGGCCGGGGCGGCGGCGGTCTCCACGAAGGCGATCAGGCGGCCTTCATGCTGGATCGCCGCGGCGTGGCTGATGGCGTCGTGCCGCAGCAAGCTGCGCTCGATCTCGCTCAGCGAGACCGATTGCCCGGAGACCTTGACCACGTCGTCGGCGCGGCCGATGGTTTCCAGCAGGCCGCCCGCCGTCCAGCGTCCCAGGTCGTGGGAGCGGTAGGCCCGCCCGAAATCCGTCTCGACGAAGCTGGCGGCGGTCAGCTCCGGCTGGCGAAGATAGCCGCGCGCCAGGCCGCGTCCCAGCACGTGGATCTCTCCGATCTCGCCCGGCGCCACCTCGCGGCCCTGGGCATCCAGCAGGCGCACCTCGGTGTTGACGAAGGGGCGGCCGCTGGGCAGCGGACCGTCGCCGTCGGGCTCCACCCGATGCATGCAGATGGCTCCGCACATCTCGGTCGCGCCGTGAATGTTCCAGTATTCCACATGGCGGGCATAGTGCCGGGCGTCCTCGGCGATGGGGCGCTCGCCGGCGGTCAGCAGGCAGCGCAGGCCGGTGGGCACTGCCCGGTGCAGCAGCCGCAGATAGGACGGCGTGAACAGGGCGACGCTGACCCGGTGGCGGGACATGGTGGCGAGCACCTGGACGGGGTCGTCCAGCACGGCGCGGCTGACCGGAACGAAGGCGGCGCCGGACAGCAGCGGCAGGCACAATTCGCGGAAGCCGAGGATGAAGCCGGGCGAGGCCGACAGCAGCAGCCGGTCGGCCGGGACGATGCCGTGGGCATCCCTGTGCCCGAGCCCCATGTTGAGAGCTGCATCGTGCTGAAGCAGCACGCCCTTGGGGTGCCCCGTGGAGCCGGAAGTGAACAAGATGGCCGCCAGGTCGGTGACGGAACCGGGCAGGGCCGGCCGTTTTCCCGACAGTGCCATGGCGGCCGGGTCCAGGTTTTCGGGCCGCAGGACGGCGCCTTCCTTGCCGGCGGGGGCATTGGTGGACAGGGTCTCCAGCAACGCGGCGGGGGGCGCGATCCCGTCCAGGGCGATCAGGAGCCGCATGCGAGACTGCTCGGCCATGTCGGCCAGACGCTGGGCCGGCAGATCGGCGACCATGGGCACATAGGCGGCGCCGGCCTTGAGGATGGCCAGGAAGGCCACGGGCAGATCCGCTGATCGCTCGGCCAGCACCCCCACCGCCTCCTCCGGGATCACGCCACGAGCCAGCAGGGCGTGGGCGAGGGCGTTGGCCCGGGCGTCCAGTTCGGCATAACCGACGGTGCCGTGGTCGGTAAGGATGGCGGGAGCCGTCGGCTGGTGGTCGGCCAGCGTCTCGAAGCACTCATGCAGGCGTCGCAGGGGCCACGCCTTTGCCAATCCGACGCTAAGGCCTCCATCTGATGGCATGTACGTGTAGTCAGGCTGAAGACCACCCATTTTAGGCACCTAATTTGTTTGTGACATCGTGTTACAAGATGTTATATAGCCTATGACACAACCTGACGATGTGATAGCCATATAAAACGCAGGCGATGTTAGCGTTGTCAACACCAAAGACAGCGCTTGAGCATTGTTTAGCGAGAGTGCAGTGTGTGAATGTCTCTTAATGCGAGTCGTCGTGCCGAATGATTCTCGGCGGACGGGGCGCCATGTCCGGTTTTCAAGGCGTCACCTGACGGGATGCCGCGAAAAACCTTCATTTTTGGCAAATACGAGGAGTTGTCCCCATGGTAACCAAGGTTGAAGATCCCACCTCCGCTTCCGTGTCCGTGCCTTCGAAGCCCACGGAAGACCCCGCGACCGCGAAGCCCGCGGCCCACGCCAAGTCTGCGGAGCCCACGGTCACGGCGACCGTGACGCCCCTGGTCGATCCCGCCATCCGCACGGCGCGCCTGGACTCCCTGTGCACGAACCACGTCCTGGCCGCCCTGGGCGTCGGCCTGGTTCCCGTTCCGATCATCGACATCCTGGGGGTGACGGCGGTTCAGATCGACCTGATCACCAAGCTGTCGGCCGAGTACAGCCCCACCAGACCGGCGGTATGGGACAGGTTGAAATGAGGGACTCCGGCCCCCGTCAAGGCCGGCTTGCCGAAAGTGTCGATGGAAAACCGCAGGGCGGCGGGATGGCGGCCCGGCCGTGCCGCCGCCAGGGCCAGCCGTTTCAGGGCATGGGAGGCCACGAAGGCCAGGCGGTCGGCAGGCCGCCGGAATCTGGCGGCCCGCCCCAATTCGGCGCCGTCCAGCATCTCCAGCCAGGCCGATGGCGGGGTTTCGATACCGGCCAGATCGACGGTGAACACGCTTGGGCCGTCCATGGGCGCTGCTCCATCCTGGCGCCGCCGCGCTTGCAACAAATGCAATGCGATACTGTGGAAAATTATCGGCAATGACGTATTAAAGCTATATTACGCTATCATAGCATGTTTTCGCTATTGGCGACAATCCTGCGGGAGAGTTTTGCTGCCAAAACACCCTAAAAATTAAGCTAAAAATTGTATACCTTTATGGAGGCTGGGGCAGCGCCTATGCCTGCAACAAGTCCAGCAACCTCGCGGCGGCGGCGATGTCGGCGGCGAGGGCGGCGCGGCGGTCGGCCGCTTCGTAATCCTCGCCCCATTGTTCGATCTGATAGGTCTCGTCCAACTGCGACAGTTCGAAGGCCTCGGCGGCGGTGAGCCGCCCTTCCGCCAGCGCCAGCGCCAGAACCAGCGATCCCAGGGCGGCGGTGGCCGACTGGATGGCGGTCAACCGCCAGACGTCGGTGCGATCCAGGCTTCGCTCCAGCGCCGCCAGCGCCTGAGGCGGCTGCGCCACCGCCTGCAACGCGGTGGTGACCACCAGCGGCGCGTCGAAGGTCAGCGCCGCCCAGTCCAGCAGCGGCTGCCAGTCGCGGGTCTGGCGGGCGGCCAGATCGACGGGGATCTCGGCGCGGTAGCACAGCAGGTCGGTGCCGGCATAGGTCATCAACTCGCCGGTGATGTGGGCGCGCTCGGGCCCGACCCGGTCCAGGGCGGTGCTGGCCAGCTGGGTCAGCGGCATGGTGGCGGGCACCACCATTTCATCCTGCGCGGTCCACTCGGCGGCGATGGCCTCGGCCAGGGCGAGGCTGGGGGCCGCCAGCGGGCGGCCGCGCGGCGTCTTGACCGGCTTGCCGTCGAGATGGATGGCGAAGCCGCTTTCGGCGGCGACGGCTTGGGCCTGGGCGTAAAAGCGCTTGAACGTCTTGGACACGGCAAGGGTCTCGATCGCGGTAAGGGTCAGTGGTGAAGCTTGGCGAGGGTCCGGCAGGGCGAGGCGTCGGGCGCCAGCTTGGCCGCCGGCTCGTCGGTGACCAGAATCGGGCTGGCCAACATGCCGCGCAGCCGCGCGCCGCCGCCGCCGCGTGCCACGAAGGCGAGGTCGATGGCCTCGGTGCGCAGATCGACGGTGCCCGATCCCAGCACCGCCGCCCGCGCCGTCTCCAGGGCGATGCCCTTGTCGGCATGGAGCAGGCCGCCCTTGACGGTGACGCGCAGGGCGGCGCAGCGCAGCTTGACCGGGGCCTCCTTGTCGGCGGGGACGGCGGACGAATCGAGGGCGGCGATCAGGCGCGGCGCCACGTCGTCGCCGGAGGTCCTGGCCAGGGTGGTCTCGCCCAGGTTGACCCAGGCGCTGCCGTCCAGGCTGCCGGCCAGGGTGCGCGGGCTGGAACCGCCGCCCCTGAGGGTGACGGCCAGCTCGCCCAGACCGCTGGCCGGCGGGGATTCGCCGCCCAGCTTGGCGATGTCGAGGCCGGTTCCGGTCAGGCGCAGGGAAAAACCGGGGGTGCGGGCGGTGGTGTCGAGGCGGGCCTCGCCGGTAACGCGGCCGTCGCCCAACTGGGCCGAGAACGCCTCCACCGCCAGCTTGCCGCCGGCCAGATGGATCTCTGCGCTGGCGTCGGCCAGGGCGGCGGGGCCCACATGCAGCTTGGCCGCCACCAGGGAGAGGTCCAGGTCGAAGACCTTGAGGCCGTCCAGCGGCAACGAATCCAGCGACAGGATGCGGCCGTCGATCACCGGAATGGCGGGGCGCTGCGGCGAGGCCTGCCGGCTTTGGTCGCCCGCCCGGGTCAAGGGGAAGCTGAGATCGGTGGGCACGAAGCTGGTGGCGGCGAGGCGGCCGAAGAAGCGGGGCCGCGGCCCCTGCGCCAGCGCCAGTTCACCGCTGAAATCGCTGCGGCCCAGCGTGCTCTTGATCCCGGTCAGCCGCCAGCCGCCCTCCATCTCGTGCAGGCGCGCCGTGAGCTTGAGCGGCCCGGCGACGGGAAGGTCCACGGCGATCAGGCGGCTGAGACCGGCGAGGCTGTCGGCTTCGGCGCTCACCGCCAGTTCGACCCCGGCCAGCGGCGCCAGGGTTTTGACCTCGCCCTTGAGGCCGAGCAGCAGGTTGTCGCGCTTGCCCAGCATGGCGTCGATGTCGGACAGGCCATAGCCGCCGCCCGGCGCGTCGAACAGCTTGGCCGACATCTTGTAAGGACCGGCGGCGGCGACGGGCTTGCCGCCCAAGGCGATGCCGGCGCGGCGCAGCAGGTCGGCCAGTTCGTCACCCTGGGCCCGCAGCTCGAGATCGATGCCTTTGGCCGACAGCGGCTCGGCGACAGTGCCGCGCGCCGTCATCACGGTCCCGTCGATGCCGGCCTTGAGCTGGACCGGATAGGGCTTGCCCGAGACCAGGGCATGGGGGGAACCGAGCACACCGCCCAGTTCGAACGTGGTCCCGTTCCAGGCACCGTTGGCCTGGAGGGTCAGGGGACCGCCATCGACGGTTTCCGGCTGGATGCGGGCTTGGGCGAGGACGAGGCGGCTTTCGGGGCCGGTGGTGGCGGCGCGCCAGAGGATGGTGGCGTCCTCCATGCGGATTTCGGTCACCGCCAGACGGGTGACCGGCACCTTCTCGGTCTCGGCCGGCGTGGCGAGGTCGAGGACCCCCATGGGGCGGGCCATGGTCTCCAGCCGCAGCACCGGCCGAAACAGCGTCACCCGCTCCAGGCGAAGCTCGCGGAAGATCAGGGGCAGCAGCGCCACCTGGGCCTCGATGCGGTCGATGTAGAGCATCGGCGACGCCTCGGCGCGGGTGGCCAGCGCCATACCGGTGAAGCTGATCTGGGGGCTGAGGCCGAGCTTGAGCTTGGTCGGCCCCGAGAAGGTCAGCATCAGCCCCGACGCCGCCTTGACCTGTTCGGCCAGGAAGGTCTGATACCGCTTGCTGTCCAGCGACTTGGCGGCGGCGATCAGCCCCACCGCCGCCACCAGGACGACGACGGCGACGATCTTCAACACGGTACCCAACCTCATCCCCGCACTCCGGTCAGGGCGTCGAGCACTTCGGTGAGATTATCGAAAGTATCGAGAACCACCTGGGCGCCGGCCTTGTTCAGCTCGTCGAGCGAATGATAGCCCCACGAGACCCCCACCGCGCCCGTCCGGGCGGCGGCGGCCATGGCCATGTCATAGGCGGTATCGCCGATCATGACAATGTCGCTGGCGGCCAAACCGCAATCCGTGGCGGCGCGCCTGAGCATGGACGGGTCGGGTTTGCTGGGATTGGTGTCGGCGGTTTGGATGGTGATGAAGCGCCCGTCGAGGCCATGGCTTTCCAGCATGGCATCGACGCCCTGGCGGGATTTGCCGGTGGCCAGACCCAGCAGCCAGCCCTCGCTTTCCAGCAGGTCCAGCGCCTCCTTCACTCCGGGGAACAGCGGTTCCATGCTGTCGGGCACCAGCCGCATGGCGCGGAACGCCTCCTTGTAGGCGTCGGCCACCGCGCGGTGCAGCGACGGCGGCGCCCAGGGCAACAGCACGCTGCACGCCTCGACCAGCGACAGGCCGATGATGCGTCGCACCTGGTCCGGTCGGGGCATGCCGAGGTTGAGACTGGTCCACGCCTCGGTCATGGCCGAGACGATGTTGTGCTGACTGTCCACGAGGGTGCCGTCCACGTCGAAGACGGCCAGGCGCAATCGCGTCATTGCATTCCTTGGGTCGTTATGGTGCCAGAGTACAGCATCCCCGGCGTACAACCAACCAAGGGAATGTTATTCTTCGTCGAACGCCTCGAAGGGCGCGCCGGCGTCGGATTCGACAAAGCCGAAGAAGGTGAAGCTGGCCTTGATATGGGTGGGCAGCGGCGCCACCACTTCCAACATGGCCTTGGTGCGGGGATGGGGCAGGCGGAGCGCCCGGGCGTGCAGGTGCAGCTTGCGCGAGACGCCGGTGCCCTCGATCAGGGCCTCCTTGCCGCCATACTTGCCGTCGCCCATGATCGGCATGCCCAGCAGCACGCAGTGAACCCGCAGCTGGTGGGTGCGGCCGGTGCGCGGTTCCATTTCCAGCCACGAGGCGCGCCGCAGGGCGTTGTCCACCACCCGGTAATAGGTGACGGCGTGCTTGCCGTCGTCTTCGTCCACCGCCACCTTCTCGGCGCCCTTGCCGCCCAGCTTGGACAGGGGCGCGTCGATACGACCCTGGCGGTGTTGCGGCAGGCCCACCACCAGCGCCCAATAGCATTTGCGGGCGGCTCGGCTCTTGAAGCTGGCGGCCAGTTTGGCGGTGGCCGAGGCGGTGCGGCCCAGCAGCAATACCCCCGACGTGTCCTTGTCCAGGCGATGCACCAGCCGCGGCCGCTCGGCGGCGTCGAACCTGAGCGCGTCCAGCATGGCGTCGAGGTGGTTGTCGGCCATGCCGGTGCCGCCCTGGACCGCCAGACCCGGCGGCTTGTTCAGCACGATGACGTCGTCGTCCATGTACAGGACGGCGTCCATCAGCATGCGCGCCGTCTTCTCGTCCACCACCACCGGCTTGGGCGCCGCCTCGGGGGCCGGTCCGACCGGCAGCGGCGGCACCCGGATGGATTGGCCGGCGTCGAGGCGCTGGTTGGACTTGGCGCGCTTGCCGTCCACCCGGACATTGCCGGTCCGCAGCCACTTTTCCAGCAGGCCGTGGGTGAGGGCGGGGAAGTGGCGCTTGAACCAGCGGTCGAGGCGCAGTTCGGCTTCTTCGGGCGAAACGGTGAGAGTCTGAACGTCGGTCATGGCGGCGAAGCTAGCCCGGATTACTCACAGTGTCACGAAGGACTCACCGCATCTGTGGAATCGGTCCCAGCGTCCGCATCCAGGCCTCCGCCGCCGTCGGCGTCGGGTCCTTGAAGCCGGCGCCGGCCAGACGGGCCAGGGCGGGGGAGTTGAGCAGGTCTTCCACCGGCTTTTTCAGGCACTGGCCGTAGGCCGCCTCCACCTCGTCGTGGTAATCGGTCTGTTCGGCGATGTAGCGGGCGCCGAAATTGCCCAGCGGGATGCCGTCGGCGGTCCAGGCGTCGATGGCGCAACCGATCTTCAAGTCCCGGTCCAGCTTGGCCCAAGTGGTCTTGCCGTAGAGCTTGACGACGATCTGGGGCCGAATGGCGGGATTGTTGATCTCCACCTGCGCGAAGCCCTTGGACAGCAGGGTCTTGGCGGCCTTGGTCATTAGCAGCCCGTCCTTGACCGGGGTTTCGTCGGTCTGGGTGCGATTGGCCTGAATGACCAGGGTGCGGGTCAGGTCCTGCTCGCCGGCATAGATCATGACGCGCGCCTTGAACGGCAGCGGCTCCCCCGGCACCGGGGCCAGCGTCACGGTCTCCGGCGGCGGCAATTGCTGATACAGACAGCCCGAGAGGGTTGCCGTCACCAGCGCCATCGCCGCGATCCTGCCCTTTGCCGCCATGGCCATACTCCCGTGGTTTGACATTAATTGATCGATGACAGGCCCTGGGTTTTCACCCGGTTGCGCCATTCGCTCATGAAGGTCTGGAAATCCTGGACCTGCTTGATCTTCTCGCCCACCCGGCGATAGTCGATGATGCCGCGTTCGGGCTCGCTGGTCAGCAACTCGAACGCCTCCTTCCACTCGGTGGCGGCCATCAGCGGGGCGTAGGCGCGGCGCAGCCGGGTCAGGCCGCGTTCGTCGCGGGCCAGGGTCATGGCGATGGCGGTGTCCAGCAGTCGCCGCGCCATGATGGGGTCCAGCGGCTTGTTGCCCAGCGGCTTTTCGATGGTGCTTTCCAGCGAGGCGGCGGCTTCCGGCCATTTCTTCAGGCGCCAGTTGATGTCGCCGCGCAGCTTGCGGGCCTCGTCGCTCTGGTCGTTGATGATCAGGGCCAGCGCCTCGCCCGAGCGGCCGAGATCGTCCAGCGCCTGCACCCTGAGATAGCGCCGCTGGGCGACCAGGTCGGCGGGGATGTCGGGCACTTCGCTGGCTTCCAGGGCTTCCAGCGCCAGACCGGGCTTGCGGTCCGAGATGTTGAGGAAGGCCAGCCGCGCCCCGATCCGCGCCTTGTCCAGCCCGGACAGGCGGAACTCCACCTGATGGCGCAGCAATTCGCCGGCACGGTCGAGCAGATCGACCGAGGCCAAGCGGTCGGCCAGCTTGCGGATCATCTCGTCGCCCTTGGCCCCCGATGGTGTCAGCTCCTGGAACTCGTCGTAGAGGCCGATGGCGACCACCGGCTGGAGCTTGTCGGCTTCGCCGCCCAGGAACAGGCGGTCGAAGGCGTCGTGCATCTCGTCCATGACCTTGGGAATGTCGGGATTGTCGGGGTAGTTGGTCGCCAGGCTGTGCATGCTGCGCAGGCCCTCGCCGTAGCGGCCGGCGGCGATCTGAAGCTGGCCCAGGCGCTTCATCAGCTGATACTCGAAATCCTCGCCACGCCAGGCGAAGCGCAGCTTCTCCAGCTCGCCGATGGCTTCGTTCGGAGTCATCTTGCCCAGGCGCAGCATCAATTCGATGCGGTCGCGCGCCGCGTAGGCGCGGTCGGGGCGGCTGTCGCTGGCCTCGGCGTCGCGGAAGCGCGAGATGGCCTGGTCGTACTGCTTGCCGGCCACGGCGGCGAGGCCGGCCAGATAGGACAGCTTGCCCACGTCGCGCTTGGACAGGCCTTGGCCCATCATGGCATCGACGATCTTGGCGGCTCCCTTGGAATCGCCGGCACTGGCCACCGTCTTGGCGGCCACCTCGCCGATCTCCATGCGGAGCGTGCGCGGCCAGCCCTTGATGTCCTCGGGGGCCAGACGCAGCACCAGGGCGTTCTTGTTGGGATCGGGCAGCGAGCGGGCGCTGGCGGCGGCCAGGAACAACTGGACGGTGGGATCGGACTTCAGCGCCGGCATGGACAGGTCGGCGACGGCGTCGGCGTCGCGGCGCATCAGGAAGCTGGCGGCGCCGCGCACCGCCCGGAAGGCCGGCGTATCGACGATCTGGGGATCGGCGGCGGCCATCACCCGCAGCACGCCCAGGGCTTCCGCTCCGAAGCCGTTGGCCAGATAGTGGCGGGCGATCTCCAGGCGCTGGGCGTTCTTCTCGTCGGGGCGGATGAGGGGCATGCGACTCAGCAGCTTGCGATGCTCGTCCACGAATTTGTCGTTGCCGCCGCGCAGCCATTTGGAGATGTCCAGCGGACCGGTGGCCATCACCTCGGCGCCGACCCCCGGCTCTCCCGGAGCGCCCCCCGCTTCGCCGGGACCGGCCAGGGCCGAGGACAGGTACAGGCCGCCCGGCATGCTGACTTCCACGTCGGCCTTGTTGACCTCCACCCGGGCGGCGTCGTTGCGCAGGATGGCGGCGGCGCCCTGGGCGGTGGGCAGGATCTCGACGCCGGGATAATCGTGTCCGCCGCGCACGCCGACACCGATGGCGGGGACCGTCACCACCTCGATGGAATCGCCGACCTCGGGGTCGCGCAGCATCATGGGAGCGGAGCCGTCGGCCATGGCTATGACCACCCGGCCGCGATCCTGGAAATCCATCTGGACTTTGACGTCGGCGCCGACCTTGGGGCTCATGGGCTGCTCGTGGATGTCGAGCACCCACAACTGGCCTTCCTTGCGAACCGAGGGGTTGAAGCCCGGGCGGGTGATCATGCGGACAGCGGTGCCCTTGAAGCCCTGGATCTGTTCCACATGCAGCACCACGTCGCCGCCGGTGCGCTTGAGCAGCTTGGTGTCCACCTCGGTCTTGAGGTCGAAGATCGCCCACAGCCAGCCGGCCCGGCGGAACACCGCCGCTCCGGTCGGCTTGTCGAAGGCGAAGCCGAGGCTGACCACCCGGCCCAGCGGCGCCGCCTGGATGGTGTCGCCGGCCTTGTCGCCTTCGGTCTCGGCCGGGGCCGGTTTGGCGGTGGCGTTGCCATTGGGCTTGCCGTTGGCGGCGGGTGGGGGCGTCGGTGGTTGCGGCGCCAGCGGTTGCAGGGCGGGGGGCTGCTCTTCCGATCCCAGGGCGGGGGCCAGCGGCGGGGTGGCGGCGCCATTGGCGCGCGGCGGCGGCGGCGCCCCGGCGGGCCGCACCAGATCCACCGCGATGCGGGGGCCGCTGGCGAAGTGGCGCACCCGCATGCCCGGCGGCAGCGACAGCACGATGGAGGTTCCCTTGCCGGTGTTGCGGGCCTCCAGGAACCCCACGTCGGACGGCAGCGACGCCTTGAGCGAGGTGACGTTGACATTGGCCAGATGGTCGAAATTGATGGAGGCCTGACCGGGGCCTTCGTCGACGGTGTAGCCGACCGGCTTGGGCCAGTCGAACACCAGACGGTTGAAGCCGGTATGCTCGCCGCCGCGCACCATCAGGTCGGTGGCGGGGCCGGCCGCCTCAGCGGGAGCAGAAGCGGCGGGGGCGGGCTTGCCCGGCTTGGGGTCCTGGGGGGTGAGGGTGGCCGGCGGCGGCGGCGGCGCCGAGGAGGTGGTGGGAGTCTTGCTCTCCGTCAGGTCGACCACCACCGAACTGCCGGTCTGGAAGCTTTTCACCTGCACCGGCACCGCCAGCGGGAAGCTGGCCATCTTGCGGTCGGGGCTGAGGGTGACGCCCTTGAGATAATGGGCCAACGGCTTCAGCACCGCCTTGGCGTCGCCGGCGATGGGCTTGTCGAAGCGAATGATGAGCTGGCTGTTGACCACGTCGGCGGAAAAATTGACCGGGCCGTCCCAGTCGAACACCATGCGGCCGAAGCCGTCATGGTCGGCGGCACGGGGGGAGGACTGCGCGAACGCCACTGCCGCCGGCCCCAGCAAGGCCGTGATCAGCAGGACCAGTTGCAAGAAGCTACGCACCGCCATTCGCCGTACGCCGCTGGCTTGGCCGGCAGCCTCCATGGAGACTAATCGAAACTAGCGAGCAGCGCGTCGATATCGGCCTGGTTGGTGCCGTTGCCGGGCAGCTGCGGGCCGTTGAGAAGGTCCTGGTCGGTCAGCTCCTTCGGCGCGTCGGTCTTGGTCTTGGCCCCCTCGATCTCGCCGCCGAACATCTTGACCAGGCTTTCGACCCGGTCCTCGATTTCCTTCAGCGCCCGAACCACCTTGGTGATGCGCTGGCCGGTGATGTCCTGGAAGGTGCAGGCCTCGAAAATCCGGGTGGTGATCTCGTCCAGCCGGTTGGCCACGTCCTGGTCGAGGACGGCGTTGAGGCTGCCCAGACTTTCGGCCGCATCCATGATCTCGTTGGTCGCCGCCTCGGTGGCGCCGACGATGGCGTCCAACTCGTCGGTGGCCGAGGCGATGAACTCGTTCTTGATCTCGCCCGGACGCAGGGCGGCGATCTCCTCCTTGGCCGCATGGATATACTGCGACAGGGACTCCAGCTCACGATAAAGCCGAAGATCCCCGGCGCTGATATCACCGGCCATGGTGTCGAGCATCGCCCGGACCACTTCGCCGATCTTGTCGACCTTGACGGTGTCGCCATGTTCCAAACGAATGGCGTCTAATCGCAGTTCCAAATCGCGGTCAACGCCCCTCGCCGGCATGCTACCGAACCCCTTCAAGGAATTAGAAATCGCCCAGTACGCTCGCCATCTTGGTCTTCAACGTTTCGGCGTTGAAGGGCTTGACGATGTAGTTGGACACGCCGGCTTCCTTTGCCGCGATGACGTTTTCCGACTTGGACTCGGCGGTGACCATGATGAAGGGAACCGGCTTCAACTTGGCGTCGGCGCGAACCTCTCGGAGCAACTGCAACCCGGTCATGGGTTCCATGTTCCAGTCGGAGATGACCAGACCATACGTGCCCACCCGAAGCATCTGCAGCGCCATGGCGCCATCGGTGGCCTCATCGACGTTGTTGAAACCCAGCTGCTTGAGCAGGTTACGGATGATTCTCAACATCGTTTTGTAGTCATCCACGATGAGGACGTTCATATTCTTATCGACAGCCATTCATCCGCTCCTTCGAGACACCAGCCGCCAGAAACCGAGAAACCGGTAACCCACGAATTTTCTTAGTTAATGTACAGAACCACACTTGCGCAAGGCATTTTTGTGCAATTCTCGCTAATTACCCGCCCGGGGCCGCTTTTGGCATCGGTATCTGGCGTCTTTGTGCCATCTCGGAAGTAACTCCCTTGGCTTTGGACGGGTCCATTTCGGCTAGGATCGGAGCCACGCGCTGTTCCTTCATGCGCTCCAAGACTTCAAGGAGGATGCCCATATCCAGTTGCTCGAAGATTTTTGCAGCCTCCTTGGGCTTCATATTTTCGTAAATCTTCACCAACGACCGCATTTTATTGTCTTCCTGGTCGTTGTACTGCCGCAACAACCCTTCGATGGTGTGCTGCAGGGTCTTCATCTCGGCCACTTTGCGGTCGATCTGGTCCTCGGCGGCTTTCAGCAGGGCTTCGCGCCGCTCGATGTCGCGTTCGCGCACATCCAGCGACCCGCGCCGCTCCTGGAGTTTCTGCAGCACGTCCATCTCGGTCTGGGTCATGCCGCCGCCGGCGTCGCCCGACGAGGTGGCGGCGCTGGGCGAGGTGCTGGCCGGGGTGGCGGCCGGGGCCGCCTCCTTGGCGGTGGCGGGCTGGGTCTGGGCCGGCGGAGAGGCCGATGCGGGCTTGGCCGGCTGCTGTGCCTGCAACTCGGCGACCGACACCGAGGCGAGGCCGAAGGTGCCCCGGAAAATGTCGGTCACCCGCACCGACAGCATCACGCCGCCGACCAGGATCAGGATCGGCAGCAGGCGCACGATGGGCGGCCGGCTGGCGGCGTCGGAGGTGGGGGGGCGCTCGCGCAGGCCGGTGACGGGAGGCGGGTTTCCGGTCTTGGACGTGCGGGGGGGCGGCTTGCGGGGTTTGCTGGCCATGGCGGCGCCCTATCTCATGGACTGCAGGGCGCGGAGAAGCTCGCGCTCGGCTTCGGATCGCTCGTCGCTCTCGGCTTCGCTGGCGGCGGCAGCGGCGGCGATGGCGGCTTGCTGGGCGGCCCGGCCACCGGCTCCACGCGGCACGGGGCCGCGGTCGCCGGCGGGGGCTCCACGGGACGGCGGATCAGCGCGCCCCTGTCCTTCCGCGCGACCGGTGTTCTCGACCCGAGCCGGAGGGCCGTCCGTGCGGGCGGAGCGCACCGCGTTTTCCAGGCGGTTGGCCATGGTGTCGGCCCGCTCGATCATGAAAGCGAGGTCGTCGCGCAGGGACTGGGCCTTCTCCACCCGCTCCTGCAGCGTCTGGCCGGCCTCGTCGGCCGCCTTGCGCAGCTTGGGGATGGAGGATTCGGCCCGGACCGTGGCCTCGTTGAAATTGATGATGGTCTTGGCGAGGTCGTCGCGATTCTTGCGCAGCGCCGACAGGCGCGAGTTCAGCCTTACCGCATAGCCGATGGTGGCGATCAGCAGCAGCGAAACCAGAATATCGAGGGCGACCTTCCAATCCACGGTACTCTATCCCTTTGTCTTGTCGCGTCGGCTGGTGTCGTCGACCTGGATGGCGATGTGCTGCCCCTTGCGGCCCATGCGACCGCGGAACAGGGCGATGTCGCCGCAGCGCATGTCGATATGCGAGTCGGGGGTGGCGTTCAGCGTCAGCTTGGAGCCGGGCTTCCAGGCCAGGACGTCGCGCAGGTTCATCACCTGCTCGTCCAGCACCGCCTCCAACTCCACCTCGGTCATCCACAATTCCTCGGCCAAGTGGGTCTCCCAGATGGAGTCACGGCCGAACTTCTCACCCATGAACATCTGCAGCAGCAGTTCGCGCACGGGTTCCAGGGTGGCATAGGGCAGCAGCAGTTCCAGGCGGCCGCCGCGATCTTCCATGTCGATGCGCAGCTTGGCGACGATGGCGGCGTTGCTGGGCCGCGAGATGGTGGCGAAGCGCGGGTTGGTTTCCAGCCGGTCGAAGCGGAAGGTCACCGGCGACAGCGGGTCGAAGGCGGCGGACAGGTCCGACAGCACCACATGGACCATGCGCTCGACCAGGTTGCGTTCGATGGTGGTGTAGGGACGGCCTTCGATGCGCATGGCCGCCGTGCCGCGACGGCCGCCCAGCAGCACGTCGACGATGGAGTAGATCAGCGACGAATCGACGGTCAGCAGGCCGAAATTGTCCCATTCCTCGGCCTTGAACACCGCCAGCATGGCGGGCAGGGGAATGGAGTTCAGGTAGTCGCCGAAGCGGAGCGACAGGATGTTGTCCAGCGAGACTTCCACGTTGTCGGACGTGAAATTGCGCATGGAGGTGGACATCATGCGCACCAGCCGGTCGAACACCACTTCCAGCATGGGAAGGCGTTCGTAGGAGACCAGCGCGCTGTTGAGGATGGCCTGAATGCCGGACTTGTCGCCGGCGCCGCCGCCGTCGTCGTCGAAGCCGAGCAGCGAATCGATTTCGTCCTGGTTGAGGACGCGGGTGGAATCCTTGGCCACGGCCGCCTGGGTTTCCGCCGCGCCGCCGTCGCCGGCGCCGAGCATGGCTTCCCATTCGGCGGCCATGGCGCCGCCGTCTTCCTCGCCTCCGCCACCGCCTCCGCCGCCCTCGGCCGCGCCGCCATCGCCGTCGCCGGCCATGGCTGCCCATTCCTTCATGAGGGCTTCTTCGTCGTCGGCACCTCTAGGTTGGCCGCCTTCGTCTTCCATCGCCATCCAGCATCAAGACCGGCCCGTTATTGGACCAGCATTTCCTTAAACAACACGTCGCTGACCTTGACCGGCTTGACCGCCGCATTGACCCGGGTCAGCAATTCCTCGCGCAGCAGATGCATGCCCGAGGCGCCCTGGAGGTCTTCGATCCGCAGTTCGCGGAGGTAGACCTGGAAGTTGTCGACGATCCGCGGCAGCATCTGCTCGACGCGCGGCTGATCGGTGATGGCTTCCAATTCCAGCGCCACTCTCAACTTGAGGAAGGCCTGCTTGCGGCCGGTGGTCTGGAGGTTGACCAGCATCTCGGGCAGGTCCATGAACGCCGCCGCCTGGACCGCCTTGGGCGGCGGCGGGGCATGGGCGTCTGCGGCCTCTTCGTGGTGCTCATCACCCTTGTGGCCCATGAACTTGTCCAGCAGCCCCGAGAAGTAGATCCCCGCACCGGCGCCGAGCAAAAGCAGGATCGGCAGCACGATGATCAGGATCTTCTTGATCGGTAGCGCTTTTTTCGGCGCGTCGGATGAGTCTTCCGAGCCTTCGCCTTCTTCGAAATCTTCTTCCAGGTCTTCGGCCATGGCCCTCTTCCGATGATCGGGGCGCGGCCCCACCGGGACCCACACCTGCGCACATTAAAAACTAGTCCCTGGCGGTTAACAGAAGGTTGCGCTTTCGCAAAAGAAAGGTCTTTCCCGTCGTGACGGGCAACCGCATCCCCCCAACCGCCGGCGTCAGGATAGCAATGCCGGGGGTGGCCCGGCAATAACTGCCCGGCCTTTGGGGGGATCTTCCGGGCCGGATTCCTGAAACCCCAGCATTTCCGGGAGTTTTTCCGGTTTCGCGAATTCTGGCACGGGTCCTGCAAGAGAGTTGGCGAACCGTTTTGCCAGTGAGATTGACCCATGCAGAACACATCCTATATCGGCCTATCCCGTCAGGCAGCCTTGCAGCGCCAGTTGGACGTGGTCGCCAACAACATGGCGAACGCCAACACCACCGGCTTCAAGGGTGAGCAGATGATGTTCCGGGAATATCTGGTCCCCACCCGCTCCAGCGACCGGGCGGTGGGCGGCAAGCTGTCCTTCGTCCAGGACGTGGGTGTGCTGCGCGATGTCCGCGAGGGTCCGCTGACCAAGACCGACAACACGCTGGATTTCGCCATTCACGGCGACGGCTACTTCCAGATCGAGACCGAATCCGGCATGCGTTTCGGCCGCAACGGGCACTTCCGGCTCGATCAGACCGGCATGCTGGTGAACTCCCAGGGCTTCGCGGTGATGGACGACCGGGACCAGCCGGTGATCTTCGCCCCCAACGAGACCCGGATCGAGGTCAGCGAGGACGGCTCCATCTCCACCGAGAACGGCACCGTCGCCAAGCTCAAGGTGGTGAAGTTCGCCAACGACCAGGAATTGAAGAACGCCGGCGATGGCCTGTTCGAGAGCACCCAGACGCCCGAGACGGTCGATCGTCCCAACATCGCCCAGGGCATGATGGAAGAGTCCAACGTTCAGCCGGTGGTCGAGATGACCCGGATGACTCAGATCCTGCGGGAATACGAGGGCGTCCAGAAGATGATCGACGCTGAGAACGACCGCGTCATGAAAGCCATTCAGATCCTGTCGAACGCCAAGGCGTCTTGATTAGGGCTATAGGGGAAGGAAGATCGCCATGCGCTCGCTGAATATCGCCGCCACCGGCATGCTGGCTCAGCAGACCAACGTCGAAGTGATTTCGAACAACATCGCCAACATGAACACCACCGCCTATACGCGGCGGCGGCCGGAATTCTCCGACCTGCTGTACCAGAACCTGCGCCGCGTCGGCGCGCAGTCGTCGGACACCGGCACCATCGTGCCGACCGGCGTGCAGTTGGGCCTGGGCGTCAAGACCTCGGCGGTGTACCGCATCACCGAGCAGGGCAGCGTCACCAACACCGACAACACCCTGGACATGGCGATCCAGGGCAAGGGCTACTTCCAAGTCAAGCTGCCCTCGGGCGAGACCGCCTACACCCGTGACGGCGCCTTCCAGCTGTCGCCGGAAGGGACCATCGTCACCCATGACGGCTTCCAGGTCATTCCCCAGATCTCCATCCCGCCCGATGCGGTCAGCGTCACCATCGACACCACCGGTCAGGTGATCGTCAAGCAGGACGGCCAGACCCAGAGCCAGGTCAAGGGCCAGCTGACGCTGGCCACCTTCGCCAACGACGCCGGCCTGGAAGCGCGCGGCGGCAACCTGTTCATGGAAACCCCCGCCTCGGGCCAGCCCTCCGTCAAGAATCCCGGCCAGCCCGGTTTCGGCACGGTTTTGCAGGGCTATCTGGAAAGCTCCAACGTCAACGTGGTGGCCGAGGTCACCAACCTGATCGGCGCCCAGCGCGCCTACGAAATGAATTCGAAGGTCATCCAGGCCTCCGACGAGATGCTCTCCACCATCAACCAGATGAAGTGAGGCTGTCATGACTCGCCGCTTCGCCCCCCGCACCTCTCTTGCCAGTCTGGCGCTCGCCGCCGCCTTGGCGTTCGGTTCCGCCGCCGCCTGGGCCGAGCAGTTGCCGGCTCAGCTGAAGCCCAGCGTTTCGCTGGAAGGCGACGTGATTCGCCTCGGCGATCTGTGGGACAATATCGGCGACAAGGCCGCCACTCCCCTGGCCAACGCACCGCAGCCGGGCAAGCGCATCACCCTGGAAAACCGCTGGCTGGCCGCCGTGGCCCAGTCCTACGGCATCGACTGGCGTCCCGCCAACGCCTTCGAGCGCTCGGTCGTCGAGCGGGTGGGGCAGACCGTCGATCATCGCGTCATCGAGACCGAGCTGCGCGAGGCGCTGCGTCTGGAAGGCGCTCCCGCCAACGCTTCCATCGAGATCCTCAACCGCGCCGCCCTGCAGATCGTCATTCCCTCCGGCGTCGCCCCCACCGTGGGCGTGCGCGAGGTGATGTACGACCAGCGCATGAACCGCTTCAGCGCCGTGGTCGAAGTGCCGGCCGGCAGCGCCAACGCCACCCGCGTCAAGGTCGGCGGCAGCATTTTCGCCTCGGCCCGCATCCCGGTCCTGGCCCATCCCATGTCGCGCGGCGAAATCATCACCGAGCAGGACATCGAATGGGCCGACGTGCGCGAGGAAGTGGTCCGGCGCGACATCGTCACCAATCTGCGCCAGATGATTGGCCAGGAGCCCCGCTACCAGTTGCGGGCCGGCGCTCCGGTGCGGACCGCCGAGCTGCAAAAGCCGGTGGTGGTGGCCAAGAACACGACCGTGGTCATGATCGTCAAGACCAGCTTCATGACCTTGACCGCCCAGGGCCGTGCCGTCGACGACGGCAGCACCGGCGACATCATCCGCGTCACCAACATTCACAGCAAGCAGACCGTCGACGCCAGGGTCGACGGACCGGGCCAGGTCTCGGTTACGCCGGGCGGCATGCACGCTCTGGCCAATTGATTTGAGAGGATGGGAGATCCATCATGATCCGCGAAACCTTCCCCAAAGCCCTGCGTGTCGTCGCCGTCGTCGCCGCCGTGGCCCAGCTTTCCGCCTGCAACGCGCTGACCCGCATGTCGGAAGTGGGGTCCGGGCCGGAGACCTCGCCCATCCAGAACCCGACCCAGAAGGCCGGCTACCAGCCCATCAGCATGCCGATGCCGCAGCCGGAAGCGCCGCCGGTGAATGCCAATTCGCTGTGGCGGCCGGGCGCGCGCGCCTTCTTCAAGGATCAGCGGGCCAAGTATGTGGGCGACATCATGACGGTGGCGGTCGCCATCGCCGACAACGCCACCCTGACCAGTTCGCTGACCAACACCCGTGCCGGCAGCGAAGCCGCCGGCAGCAACACCACCGGCACTCCGGTGGCGCTGATGGGCTTCGAGCAGAGCCTGAGCAAGATCCTGCCCCAAGGCCTCAACCTGGCCAGCTTGGCCGACTTGAAGTCCGCCTCCAGCGTCGCCAACACCGGCAACACCGCCCGGAACGAAGCCATCAACGTCACCATGGCCGCCGTGATCACCCAGGTGCTGCCCAACGGCAACCTGGTGATTTCCGGCCGCCAGGAATTCCGGGTGAACTACGAAATGCGGGAACTGTCGATCCAGGGCATCATCCGGCCCGAGGACATCAGTTCGTCGAACAGCGTCACTTCGGAGAAGATCGCCGAAGCCCGGGTCTATTACGGTGGTCGCGGCATGGTCAGCGACGTCACCCAGCCGCGTTACGGCCAGCAGATCTTCGACATCGTCTTCCCGTTCTGAGTTGGGGAGTGGGCGCCCTGGCCGGCGGAGCGAAGGCTCCGCCGGCCCTCGGCATTTCTTGCCGGGCAATTCCCGCAGGGACGTGGCGACCTCGCGCGGGCGGGGCCTTGCCGATCCTTCAGCCGCGGCTGGCCGCGACCAACGCTTGCGCCAGACGGTCGTCCTCGATCATTTCTCGGATGAGTTCCGCCATGATCTTCTCCAACCGGAACGTCCCCTGTTCCACGGTATCCATGGTCCAAATCTCACCCTTGCCCGCTTCATAGCGGCGGTAGGTCTGCTGGAAATAATTGCGGCCATCGGCGCCGAGAACCTGAACCGCCATTTCGGCATTCGCCGCCACGTCGATGTTGAAGGCGGAGATTCTCGTTATGCTGTCCGCCTTGCTGATATCGACCAGAAGGAAAGCGGGGCCATCGGCGAGGCGCACGCCCCTCGTTTGCAGTTCAGTCTTGATTCCTTGTGTCAGCGCCTCCTCCAAGCCTTGGCGCGGCTGCACGATGTAGGTCGCCCCGTTGTTCACCAGGGCCTTTCCCAGGGTCGTCCGATCAATCCGCTTGTCGCTGACCGAGACGCCGACCCCCACCGAATTGCCCCAGGCAGCCGTTGTCCGGAGTTCCGGTGCGGGAACCGCGAAATCCATCGTCCGCGTATGCACGCAGCCGCACAACGCGAAAGCCATTACGACCAGAACCCACCCCTTGCGCATCGGAGTTCCCCCTGAAATTCCCCCTATTATCGGGCGCATCATAGACGGACGCCTTCTCATCGGCCACATGTGACTCGTTTCTTTCTCCTGATTCGCGGTATTATCAAGGGGCATGGCAATGGGGAGGACGCCAATTGGGGGGGAGAGGGGCGGAAAACTGGCTGGCTGGTCTGTTCATGCTCGCGACCATGATGGTGGCGGCCACCGCTCCTGCCGTGGCCGATCCCGCCAAGCTCGCTCCGGGTTGCATGTCTGGAGCGCCGAGCGGCCTCGAAACCTACTGGAAAGCGTTGTGCGCCAGTCCGCCGCAAGACGTCACCCTGCATCGGATGCGGGCCGGCCAAGCCGCATTTGCCGCCGGCTTTGATCGCCAGGCCGAAGAGCAGTTCGATGCCGTACTCGCGGCCATCGAGGCGATTTATGCCGAAAGTGAAAGCGCGGCAAAGGCCCGTTCGGTCTGGCATGCCGAGAAGGTGAAGGACTTCAAGGGCGAACCCTATGAACGGGTCATGGCCTATTACTATCGCGGCCTGCTCTATCTGATGGCGGGCGATTGGGATAATGCCCAGGCCAGTTTCAAGGGCGGTGTCCTGCAAGACTCGTTCGCCGAACTGGAGCGTTTCCGCTCCGATGTCGCCTCACTGGTATGGCTTGAAGGTTGGGCCCGGCGCTGCCAAGGCTCCGAGGCGGCGGCGACGGAGTTGTTCGCCGAGGCGGCCAACCTGCGCCCGGCTCTGAAGCCACCCGCTCCCGACGCCACCCTCTTGGTTGTCGCCGAGGCCGGAATCGGTCCGCGCAAGCTTGCGGCCGGCAGAGAGGGCGAGAAGCTCCTCATTCGCGAGGGCAGCCACGGCAACGACCAGATCGTGGCGGCCATCGGGGGCCGCAAGGTCGACATGGTCGAGGCGGAGGACCTGTTCTTCCAGGCGACGACTCGCGGTGGCCGCGAGATGGACAACATTCTCGCGGAGAAGGCGGCCACCAAGACCGGCGCCCGGAATGCCGGAAGCGCTGCCATCGTCGCCGGCACAGCCATGATGGCTGGGGCGGGGGCCCCGTCGAACAACAACAACCAAAGCAGCGGCGCTCGAACGGTGGGAGCGGCGGGGGGCGTGGTCGCCCTGATCGGCTTGGTGGTTGCGGCGTCCGCCGCCGCCATGCATGCGGAGGTCGATATTCGGACCTGGGATACGCTGCCGCATTCCATCTACCTGGCGGCCCTCCCGCCGGCCTCGGCCAATGCTGGACCGGATCGGGTCGAATTGCTGGATGGCTCCGGCCAATCGATCATCGGCGGCCGCGCCCGGCTCAGGACGGCGTCGACTCCGGTCTGCTCACTGGCCTGGGCCGGCAACGGCACCCTGATGCCATCGCGCATGATCGAAGCCCCGACTCAGCCCGAGGTGCCGCCGGCCGGACGTCCCACCTGCCGGACGCCATCCGGAGCCGAGAAGTCTCTTGCCGTCGATATCTGCCGCCGGATCGGCGGCACGCCGTTAGAGTAGCTGGCTTCCCTTCAACTGCCCGATCAGCAGCGACCAGTAGGCCTCGATGTCGCCGGAATCGTAATCCTGAAAATTGCTTTTCTCAGGGACCTCCATCGAGACTTGCCAGACTTCCTTGCCCAATCGACTGTCGAAGACGCTGGTAATGACGGTGGTCGTGGTTCTGCAGTTTCCAAAGCCGCCGCATTTGGTTTCCCAGCGGTAAGGCCGGATGATGAGAAAGTGGCGATGCGGCTTGCCGTCAGGCCCGAGAAACTTTCTGTAGCCATCTTTGGTGAAGTTGGGATCGCCCACGGTGAACAGGAATGGAAGGAAGCCGTCACGCTTGGCCAATTCCGGCAGCTTCTTCTGAAGCAAGTCGTTGAAGGTCGCCAATGACTTCCCCGCGCTGACCGATTGGCGGCTCTGTGTCGCACCTTCGACTTGGGTGGTCTGCAGGACCAATACGGCTCCCCCGACCCTTTCGCTGTAGTCAGGCATTTTGACGACGCCGACCACTTGCGGCGCGCAGGCCGCCAGCACGAGCGCGAGAACGGCGAGAACCCCAAGTCGCCGCCGACAATTATCTTGGCCGGTTGAGCGACAACTATGATGGCCGGTATGATTGCCCGCTGGGGCCGGACGTAAGGAGGGGCGGAGCCCCGACTG
>NZ_CAINTR010000130.1 GCF_903853455.1 uncultured Magnetospirillum sp. | reverse complement strand
TGACCGCCGCTCCGCTCAGCCGCATGCCAGATTCGCAGGTCGGGACGGAGGGATGGCCTTCAGATCGAACATAGGGATGGACGCAGGGGTGATCAACCAATGGTCACGCAGCCACCCACTCCGAATAGCGAGGAGCCATTCCATTAGATCTGACGGTTCGAATTTCTATGTCGTTGGCAAGGTCGGCAATACAGAGACCATAAATTCCAGCCCAGGTGGGGCGGCGAATCTTTCCGTCAACTACTCACTGTTTCTTCAGAAACTTAACATCAGCGGGAGCAGTCAATGGTTCGAGACCATGGCTGCCGCAACCTCCATCGACGTGAACCAAGGCAACGGCACCATGGCCGTGGACGGCAACGGTGACGTCATTTTGAGTGGTTATTACAACGGCACCGTCAATTTCGATCCCACCGGCACTCACAATCTGACCAGTGGCGGGTCCGACAATAACAATTTCGTCGCTAAATATAGCGGGGCGGACGGAAGCTATGTCTGGGCCAAGAGCATCGGCGGAAGCGGGAATATGGGGGCCTATGGTGAGGCCGTCACCATCGATTCCAACAATAACGTCTATGTCGGCGGCATGACCCAGAGTGCGTCATTCAATATCGATCCGGCGGGCAGTCAGGCCGGAGCGGTTTCCGGAATGAACGCATACAGTTTCTTTGTCGATAAACTGGACTCGTCTGGAACATTCGTCTGGGGAAAGACCGGAACGAGCACAGATCGTATCAACGTCAGCAATGTTATCTATGACAACGGCATCACCCTCCTCGCCGGTTACGCGTACAGTAATATCACGTCGATTTCAAATTCGGGTACACCCGTTTCCCGGACGTCGTATAGCGCCGGATTTGTTGAGGGCTTCGGCACCGATGGGACACCATATGGCGGCACCGCCGGGCCAGCCAATACCGCGCCCACCTATGTGACCGGGACGGCGCAAAGCCTGTCGCTGCCCTTGAACAGCGCCGCCGTCGATCTGAAGTCCTATCTTCATGTCAATGACGCGGATGCCAGCCAGACCGAGACCTGGACCCAAAGTGTGGCCCCAAGTCATGGAACCCTGTCGTTTTCCAGCGCCACCGCGTCTTCGGGAAGTGCCGACATCACGCCCGGCGGCACCATCACCTATACGCCGACCACCGGCTATTCGGGGACCGACACCTTCACCATCCAGGTAGCCGACGGGCAGGGCGGCACCGCGACGCGGGTGTTCAACATCACCGTGGCTGCCAATATCGCCCCCACCTATGTCACCGGCACCGCGCAAAGCCTGTCGCTGCCCTTCAACAGTGCGGCCGTCGACTTGAAACCCTACCTTCATGCCAATGATTCAGATACCGGGCAGACCGAGACCTGGAGCCAGTCGGTGGCGCCCAGCCATGGCAGCCTGTCATTCTCCAGCGCCACCGCGGTGTCGGGCGGCGCAGACATCACGCCCGGCGGCACCATCACCTACACGCCGACAGCAGACTATTCGGGCACCGACACCTTTACCATCCAGGTCGGAGACGGCACCGCAACGGTGACGCGGACCTTCAACGTCACGGTAGCGGCCAGGCCCGTCACCGTGACGCCACCGCCGCCTCCATCCCCCACCGTTACACCGGCCGCCCCGCCGGTGGTCGTGGCCCCGCCAGCCGCCCCGCCGACGGTGGTCGAGCCGCCCCGTACCATCGTCCGCGATGCCACGCCGACACAGGTATTCGCGCCCCCGCCACCGATTTCAGAGGCCCCGAAGGCTCCCGATGCGGATTCTGCCAAGACTGCGGCCCCCATCGCACCGGTCGTTGTCGCGCCTCCGGCGATCCCGGTGGTGGTGACGGCGCAGTTCACGGCGGCGACCGTCGCCGACGGCGGGTTCCGCGTGCCGGTGGTAACCGCCACCCCAGGTGGCCCGGCAGTCGAGGGGCTGGTGGCGCTGCGCCCCGAGATCCAGACTCCGACCATCACCGACGGCCCGGTCAGGATCACCCTTCCGTTGGATGCCTTCGCCCATACCCGTTCCGACGCGGTGGTGATCCGCGCTGATGGCCCCATCATCGCCACCTCCTATGTGGCCGAGGACGATCTGGAGCGGATCAAGGAGGGGGATGCCGCCCGCTTCATCCCCCATGGCCTCGATCATGCCGGCATGGCCGGCACGGTGCTGGCCATCGATCGCAATCCGGTCAAACTGCTGACCGATCCGGCCCTGGCCTCGCTGCATGGCGGCGATATCCCGGTGCGGGCTGTCGGCCAAACCCTGGTTCCCCAAGGCGGTTTCTTCCGCGTCACCATCCGTCTCGTCGGCCCGGCACCCGACATTAAGCTGATCGGACATGCTATCATCAGTGGGCAGGGTCAGAGCCTGATCGGTCGTGCCATCCGCTCCGCCCTCGTGGTTCTGGTCCGCGAATGGGGTGCCTGATGTTGGGTGGGTTTAAGTCCAGTTCGGTTGAATTGATGGAGGATGATGACATGAAAATCCGACAGGCCCTGGGGGCCATGTTTGCCGTGGCTATGATGGCGTCCATGTCAGTGGTGCTGGCTCAGCCCGCGCCCATCGACAAGGCCTACGAATCCTCCAAGGCGGCCGAGCTGGAATCGGTGAAACTTCAATTGGCGACCCGGCAAGACAGCCGTGGCATCGGTGAATTGACCGAGGCGGAGGGCGCGCTGCGCCGTCTGCGCGAGACCAAGGCTGCCGATCAGCGCGCCAAGATCGCCGCTGAACTGGACTCGGCCCTGGCCCGGCTGCATCTGGTGGCCGACGGGGTAGGGACTGGAAAGTAACCCATCAGGAGCCGTTCTCCGATCGGCTCCTCCCGAAAGGAAGCGGACCTACGTGCTGTTATTCCGCCGCCATCTTGGCCAGCCGCTGAGCGGCGACGTCTTCCCGGCAGGTCGGGTCGAAGTAGAGGATCTTCTCGATCGAGATTGGCCCCTTGGCGAGGCCGAGGCGCATGGCTGGGGTCGTCTTGTTCTTGCCGACGGCCACGAAGTTGTAGAAGCAGCGGTAGATGTCGAGGAGCTTCTGGACCCGGGCGGGATTGTAGGGGCTGTAGCCGCGCCACGTCCGCCCGTCGTTGCTCGGGGTGTGGATGGGCCGCTCCAGAGCCATCAACAGCCGGCGGATCTGCATGAAGTAGCGGTCGATGGGATGCATCGTGGCCCGCGCGTAGATGATGGCAAGATGCCGGAGCGAGTGGGCGACGTTGCTGCGGTCGGTGAGCCAGCAGACGGCTTTCAACGGCTCGGCCTCGGTGCTGACCGGAAAAGCCACCCAGCGGTCGTCCTGCGCCATCAGCCTGGCGCTTTGGATTTCCGGCTCGAGTAGATGGACGCGCGCCCACCAGTCGCTCATGTCCGTGCGTCCGATGCTCTTCTTGAAATCCTTGAGCCTGGCCCGGGACTGGTTCGCAAGCTTCTGGCGCTGATCGACGTTGAGGCCCTTGTCGATCTTGACGTAGAAGGCATCGGCTCGGCCGAGGCGCATCTCATCGAAGTAGGTGCTGATGCAGCCAGCCCGGAGCGTCTTGTCCTGATCCATGAAGAACCGGATGAGGCCGACCTCGCCCAACATCCGCCGCAGCAGGCGGAAATGAGCGTGGACGGTGTATTCAAAATGGACCTGCGCGCCCTTGGCCGGTAGCTTCGACAGATGCGGCGGCCGTTCCTTGGCCTCGTCATCCGGGATCCGATCCATCTCGTCGTATCCGGCCGCGATGTCGGCGAAGACATCCCCGGTGTCGTCGATCCGAACCAAGGGAATGTCGGTCGGGTCCACCGACTTGGCCTCTTCGTAATCCGGGGTCGTCCAGAACCTGGCGAATTTGCGGAACGACGGCTCGACCACATTGAAGTCGCCGGCGACGATGGCTTCCGCCTCCATAACTTCGGTGTCGATCGACGAATCGAAATTTGTCTGCATCCCGAACACGTAGCCGGAACGATTGTCGGCGGAGGCGACGGCGGTCAGCTGGGTATTCTTCCTGTCCTTCCGGCTCGACCAGTTCAGGACGTAATCCTGCCGGTCGGTGCTGATGTAGAGGCGGTGCAGGTTGAGCGATGCGATCCGGCGCTCGCGGTCCGCCATAAACGCCACGCATTGGCGGTGGATGAAGTCGATCTTGTCGTAGATTGCCTGCGGCCAGAGGCCTGTGATCCGCGACATCGAGCGGATGGAATTCTTGTTCACCAGCAGCTGGAACAAGATCGCGTCCTTGTGCGACATGAGCTGATCGCGGTTTGCCTTGCGCACCGAGGGCACCGAGTACAGCACCCGATCAACGCTGATGGTGCTGTTGCGCGTGACGGGCACAGTCACCTTGGTGAAGTCGGTCGTCCGCCGCTTTGGTAACGGCCTGAGTTTCTCCCGCTCTTCGGCCACCAAGGCTTT
>NZ_CAINTR010000129.1 GCF_903853455.1 uncultured Magnetospirillum sp. | reverse complement strand
CTGGCTGCTGAGGACGGCCTGGATTGCCGCCCGGTTCAGAAGTTCCATCCGCTCATTTGCTGCGTCAATCTCGTCCAAAGCCATCACCCTCCCGTGAATGAGGCCGATATAGTGGATCAATGCCACTTGATACTCAAGATGTGGTTCGCGAAGCCACAGTTATGACCTGCCCCCGCTGCTCCCCCTCCACCGGCACGGTCATCTAGAAGATCACGCAGCCTGAGTCCCGCGGAGCGGCAATCAACATGGTGCCATGCTTGACCGGCGGCTCCATGGCAGTCATTTTCACCCCTCAACTTTAGAAGGGGGGAACAAATGAACAAGCAGGAACTCGTGGATGTTGTGGCCGCCGCTGCCGGCGTTACAAAGGCCGATGCAGTCAAGTCCATCGATAGCATTTTTGATGCGATTATCGGCGCCCTGAAGGCTGGAGATGACGTACGCCTGGTGGGCTTCGGAGCCTTCTCTGTCTCAGCGCGAGCTGCCAAGGAGGGCCGCAATCCGCGCACCGGCGCTGCGCTGAAGATTGCCGCCTGCAAGGTGCCGAAATTTTCGGCAGGCAAGGGGCTCAAGGACGCGGTGAACTCCTAGACGATATCGTCCAGAGATAGCCCGAGGGCGGTGGCCAGCTTCTGCATGGTGGCTATCCGGCATCTGGATGTGCTGGACGAGGCATTGGAAATCGCGGCGCATCCAGGCTGGAAGCAGTAAATCCAGATCAGTGGGCGCCATGGGTGCCATCTCGGTCATTGGCCGGATGAACACTTCTGTCCTCATTGGAGTGACCACCTTTCGGGTGAAAGGATGAATAGCGGATCAGTTGGCTTCAGGGGCAGGCAAGCTGAACTTGGCGGCACAAACAGTCAGGAAATCTCGGGCAACCGAGGCTGCATCCTTTGCTTGCTGTTCAGTTGGATTGGCGGCCTCGTAGTCCCAGATGTTCCGATTGGTCATCATTCGGTTGATGGCCCGCCCGGCGTCCTTCAGTTCGACGTCGTCGTACTTGACAGCCAGCAGGCCGAATTCCTGAATCACCTTGTCGTGTCGAACGGCAGCGGCTCCCGCCACGCTTAGCAGAACTGCCCTGGCAGCGTGGTGCATGGCGTAATAGGCGGAATGCACCATGGCACCGGGCGCGGCCGTAGGATCAATCCGCTCTGCCTCACGCAGTTTGGTCTGGGCCTTGCCCCAAGCCTCGGCGGCATTGGCGATCTTGCTCATTGAACGACGACGCCATCGTGAGCGATGTTTTCGGCCAGCTCTGAATGCGGTTCCTGTTCCAACTCCGAGGCCGGAAATGGGATAGCGCGAATGAAGACGCCCCGCAGGACATATTCATAAGCGGCATCGGACAAGGTTTGCCCCACGGCCAAGCGGTCGCCCATGTCGCGAACATACACCGCCAAGTCATAGTCGCTGTCTTCATTGGCATCACCGCGAGCACGGCTGCCGAACAAAACTACCCGTGCCACACGGTCCGGCAGCATACGCTCTATCGCCGCCTTATAAGCGACGACCTGCATGGCCTGATCGGGAGGCAAAATATCTTGAATGGTCTTCATCCGGGACCTGAAGGTGAACGAGGAGAGAAACTATATCATTTATGGCGAGCTGGTATCCACATGGCAGAATGGCGAGTGCAAGGCCGCCCCAACAGTCAATTGTTCCCTGATCCTCTCAGAAATTTCCCTGTTACCCTCATTAGGGAATTTTCCTTGAAACCCGCAGACTGTCACAATTCCGGGAGGCTGCAATGGCCCATCTCAGCTGCGGAAACGCGGGTTTCCCTGTATTTTCCCTGGTGAACAGGGAATTCTTGGCCTTGCAGGGAGAGACGGGTTCGCTCCAGACTGCATGCTCCGCCAATATATCCAATGAATAGATTCTCTGCCGCCAAGCGCCTGGGGTGAAATCCCCAGGTTCAGCGCCATTTCATGTCAATATCCGTTGACCTTGGCGGGCAGCGGCGGGCCGGATTTTGGTCTTTTTCTCTTCTCTACCGCCCATATTCTCCAGGGACTGTTGACCGAGCCCAAAAGGTACGGGCTTTGAAAACCGCGATATTTCAATGCGTTGCGGCCCGACAAGCTGTTGATCTTTCTGCATCTTTCACTGACGAGGGGTGGAGTCTGGGCGCGAATTGGGCGGTCAACAGCCGCAGATACAGCGGCCCACACGCCCCATCAGCCACGCCCGCCGAGCTTACGCCGCCGCTGGCGTTCGGCATCTTCCTCGGCGGCGCAGTCGCAGCAGGTGGGAGCCGATGGATTGGCGCGGAGACGGGCGCTTTCGATGGGGTCGCCGCAGGCCCGGCAGATGCCCGACGAAGGGGCTTGCGACGGACGGCTCAGGGCGATCTGGATCGCCATATTGGTCAAGTGCTCGGCCCGCTCGTTGGCGGCATCGATTTCGTCCATGTTTCTCCCTTCCTTCAGAAATGGCGGCAGATATGGTGGCGCGATGCGCCCCGATAATCAAGATGTTGATCCGTGACGATGTCCGTGACGATTGGCGGAAGAAGCTGGCCGAGTGCGGATCAGTTCCCGGCCATGGGCACGGAACCCAGACGCTGCAGAAACACCGGCTCTTCGTAATCGCCCATTTCAGGATCTGCGGTCTGGCGGACGACATCCACGCCGACCACGCTGCCGCCATCCATCATGCGGCCGGCACGCTGGGCGGCCTGAGCCTCGGTCTTGTATGCAATCGGGGGCTGGGCCTTCAGGGCACCCTTCTTGCCGACGATGTACGGCTGGCAGATGAACAAGGTTTCCTGGGCCATGGGGGCGTTCCCGGATCAACAGCAATCACCGCACGATGATCCTGTTTTGTTCTCATGTCAACGCAGCCGATTCCTTCGGAATCTCTGGCGCGGATCACCGCGCAGACACCCCGAACATCTCCCGCTGGCGATCCCATTCCACCGGCATGTCGTCCATCAGGTCGGCAAGCTGCAGCGTGCGCGGCTGGCGGCCGTCGAGGATGGATTCGACGATGTCGGGGGCCAGCAGGGTCAGGCGGAAGATGCGGGACAGGTAGGATGGATTGATCTTCTCGGCCTCGGCCAATTCGTTGAGCGAGCGCACCTGACCGCTTTCCAGCATGCGCTTCCAGCGATGAGCGCGGCCCAAGGCTTTGAGCAAGGTGTCGTCGGGGGTGGCGCGGGGACGGACCGGCACGCCGTCGCCCTCGGGCACGATCACCAGCTTGCGTCCGCCATGGCGGCGCAACGTCAGCGGCACCCGGATGGTGAGCGTGTCGATCTGGATATCGGCGGTCATGCCGCGCTCCTTTCGGCGGACTGGGCGGTGATGTCGGCGATGACGCTGGCCAGCCCCTCGGCGCGCAGGCGGATCTCGGCGCCGTCGGGGGCGATGCGGACCTGCTCGACCAGAAGCTGGAGAATGCGGGCCTGCTCGGCGGGGAACAATTCGTCCCACACCGCCTCGAAGCGGTCGAGGGCGGCGTGCAGGTCGGCCGGCGCCATGGTTGGCGCGAACCGCTCGGCCCGCGCCCGGATCTCGGGGGCACGCAGCAGGGCGCGGACCTGTTCGACGACGGCCGCCTCGATCTCACCGGCGGCGACGCTGCGCACCGGGCAGGACTCATGGCCGGCGTTGATCGCTTTCATGCAGGTGTAGTAGCGGTAGAGCCGCCCCTTTTTGCGGGTGTGGGTCGGCGTCATCGCCCGGCCGCAATGGGCGCAGGTCACCAGCCCCTTCAGCGGTGCCGGGGTGGTGGCGCGGGTGGCGGCGGCACGTTTCCTGGGGGCATTGTCGGTCTTGACCGACTCCACCTTGTCCCAGGTGGCGCGGTCGATGATGGCAGGATGTTCGCCGGGATGGGCGACGCCCTTGTGGACCGCCTCGCCGAGATAGACCCGGTTGTCGAGCAGTTTGTAGAGGAAGTTCTTGGTGAGGGGGACGCCCTCGCGGACCTTGCCGTCCTGGGTGGTCCAGGACTTGGTGCGGTGGCCGGCGCCGTTCAGTTCCTTCACCAGCAGGGTGGCGGAGCCGACCCTGAGGAAGCGCTCGAAGATATGGCGGACCAGATCGGCTTCCGGCTCATTGACCACCAGCTTGCGGGCGACCACGTCGTAGCCCAAGGGCGGCACGCCGCCCATCCATATGCCCTTGCGGCGCGAGGCTGCGAACTTGTCCCGGATGCGCTCGCCGATCACCTCGCGCTCGAACTGGGCGAAGCTGAGCAGGATGTTCAGCGTGAGCCTGCCCATCGACGTGGTGGTGTTGAACGATTGCGTCACCGACACGAAGGTGACGCTGTTGCGATCGAACACCTCGACCAGTTTGGCGAAATCCATCAGCGAGCGCGACAGGCGGTCGATCTTGTAGACCACCACCACGTCGACCAACCCGGACTCGATGTCGGCCAATAGGCGCTTCAGCGCCGGGCGATCGAGGTTGCCGCCGGAGAAGCCGCCATCGTCGTAGCGGTCCGGCACCGGCAGCCAGCCTTCGGCCTTCTGGCTGGCGACATAGGCCTCGCAGGATTCCCGCTGGGCGTCGAGGCTGTTGAATTCCATCTCCAGGCCCTCTTCCGAGGACTTGCGGGTGTAGATGGCGCAGCGGACCTTCTTGACCGGGGTGGCGGGCTTCATCACCGGGCCTCCAGCTTGCCGTGCTTGCGCAGGCCGAAAAATAAGGGGCCATTCCAGCGGGTTCCTGTGATGGCGCGCGCCACCGCCGACAGGCTCTGGTACCGGCGACCCTGCCATTCGAAGCCCTCGGCCAGCGCCGTCACCTCGTGCTGCACGCCTTGCCATTCGCGGATCAGCTTGGTGCCGGCGATGGGGGCGGTCATGTCCTTAGGTCTAGGCTTCTTCTTGCCGTCCAGTTCGTCGGCCAGATCGTCGAGCCGGCGCTCGGCCTGGGACGACAATCCGCCGAAGGCCAGTTCCTGCAGCCGGTAGGCCAGGCGCTTGACCAGGAAGGTGCGGTTGTAGGGCGGCGGCTCGGTGCCGGTCAGTTCCCGCCACATGGCCTTCAGCTTATCGGTGGGCATGGCGGGCAGCGCGGCCACCTGGGTGAGGATCGCG
>NZ_CAINTR010000128.1 GCF_903853455.1 uncultured Magnetospirillum sp. | reverse complement strand
CCCCGGAAAAATCAGCCCGTGATCCGAAAAGGCCCCCGCCGACGCAAGACCCAGGACGGCGACCAGATCGACGGCACCGGGCCGAGAAAACGGGTCAAGCCATCCCAAAAGGAAGGTGATGGGTCAACGTAACAAGCCGCGTGCGGCACGCCTTCTTTCTGATGAGAAATGGCACATTACATTACAATCCTTCATCAGAATGTATCTTTTGGATTCCCCCCTTATCTTAAGAAGGCGCAATTATGAGTTCTGTGGCGTAATAGGAGAAAATCTGGCGCAAATACTTTCATCGACTGAAAGTTTATTCATCTAATCATCACTATGAAACGACCACTCCGAACGATATCGTTCCGACATTGCCAGCCGTAACGAAGAGACCTAACTCGGAATTAGCGGCGAGGTGTTTATCGCCCCCCTCTTGGCCCCTGACTCAACCCATCATGTCCCCTCCCGTACCGGCGCGCGCCCCAGCGTCTGCCAATGGAAACCGGCCGCGACCATCCCCCGCCCATCGAGAAGCCCATAGGGATCGATGACCACGCGCCCCCGCATGGCCCGGGCGACGTCCAGGGCGCCGATGTCGCGGTATTCCGGCCATGGCGTCATCACTAGCAGCACGTCGGCGCCCTGGACGGCCTCCAACGCGGTGGCGGCGCCGGCAGCCCACGGCACCACGTCGGCCGGCACCACCGGGTCGTGGACGACGACGTCGCGGCCCGCCAGATGCTCCAGCAACACCAGCGACGGCGAATTCTTGGTGGAATGGGTGTTCTCCTTGTAGGCCAGACCCAGCACCGCGATCCGGGCGTCGGGCCGGCCGGCGATCACCGGTTCCAGCGTCCGCCACGGCCAGTCCTTGCGCCAATGGCTGTTGGCGATCCAGGCCTCCACCACCCCCACATCGGTCTTCTCGACCGCGGCGATGTCGAGCACGGTACGCAGGTCACGCTCCAGATTGCCGCCGGAAATGCCCAGGCCCGGGGCCAGATAGGCGAAGGGGCCGATGCGCTTGTCCAGCTTGAGGGCAGGCGCGATCTCGGACCAGTCGGCGCCGATGGCTTCCGACACCTCCGCCAGGGTGTTGGCCACCGACACCGAGGCCACCAGGCAGAAATTGATGCTGATCTTGGCCAGTTCGGCGCTTTCATAGCGCATGGGCAGGATCGGGCAGCCGAACGCCGCCAGCACCTGCTCGACCTTGGCCGGCAGACCCTTGGCTGGATCGGCCAGACCGATGATGAAGCGTTCGGGGTGCATGGCCCGCTCGACGGCGCGGCCGAAGATCAGGGTTTCCACCTGATAGACCAGACGGTCGTGCGGCACCGAGGTGATGGAGCGGGTAAAGCCCGGCGGCACCTGGCACAGCACCACCAGGACGGCGTCGGCGCGCAGATGCGCCGCCACCTGCTCGATCAGGACGCGGATGGGCGACAGGTCGCTCTTGGCATCGTCGTCGGTGGGCACGTCGGCGGCGATGTAGACCACGTCGCAGCGGGCGAGGTCGGCAGCGGCGGCTGTGAAGGTCAGACGGTCGGCATGGGCCGCCACCAGGTCGTCCAGGTCGGGCTCCACCACCGGCATCCGATGATCCCGCAACCGCGCCACCAGCCCGGCATCGGCGTCGAAGCCCACCACCGGGAAACCGTGGGCGGCGGTGGCCACCGCCGAATTGATGCCGAGATGGGTCATGCCGGCGAAACCGACGGTGATGGTCATGACACGGCATCCTCACCCAAACGCCGCAGCGTCCGTTGCAGCCAGAGGTCGTCGGACAGGTCGGTGGCGGCACCGCCCTGAACCAGCGCCTTGAAGTGGGCGTATTCCAGCGCCCAGGTGGGGTCGTCCTGGACCAGGGTCACCGCCTGTTCCGGCGGCCGCCCCGAGGGCAGCACGCGGGTACGGCGGGTGAAGGTTGACGGCCCCCACTTGCACAGGGATTCGATGTGGGCGGTACCCTTCTCGGCCAGAATGTCGCAGGTGAAGTGGTTACGCCACATCAGCAGCGTCATCTCCAGTTCAATGCGCGGCCGGTTGGCCTCCGAACCGATGATGACGTGGTCGGGAGCGCGGTTCTCGAAGCAGTTGGCGGCGATCAGGCGGAAGTCGTCATCAAGGGGGCCGAACCAGAAGCGGCAGGTGTCGAGCAGATGCGAGCCCAGATCGGGCAACACCCCGGCGCCCTGGTCCCGCCACGCCGATTCGCGCACCAGCCGGGCGGTGCCGTTGCCGTAGAGCATGCGGCAGGAATAGATGGTTCCCAGCTCACCCGAGGCGATCAGGTCGCGCATACGGACGAAATGCGGCTCGAAGCGATGGTTGTAGGCGGTCATGCAGACCACGCCCTTGGCCCGCGCGATCCGTTCCAGTTCGGAGATATCCTCGTCGCGCGCCGCCCACAGCGGCTTTTCCACCAGCACATGCTTGCCGTTGGACAGGAAATAGGTCAGCAGCTCGACCTTGGGCTCGTCGGGGACGCAGGCCAGCACCGCGTCGTAATCGCCCAGCGGCACATCCATCACCGATTTGTAGTCGGCCTCGGGGTTGACCGGGTCCACCGAGGCGACAAAATCGGCCCCGGCGAATTTGCGCCGCTTGTAGCCCTGGACCCCGAGCCCGACGACGATGACCCGCATGGCCTAGCTCTCGTACTTGGCGTGAGCCTCAACGGCGTCGATCTTGGCCAGGACGTCCACCGGCCGCACCGGAACGTTGCCGTCCGCCTCGCATTCCACCGCTGCGGCGATGGAGCCGATGATGGTGGCGATCACCGGGTTGTTGGTGGCCAACATGGACAAGGTGGAATAGGCCAGCAGGGCGTCGCCGGCTCCCACGGCGTCCACCACCCGGTCGACGAAGGAATCGATGGAGAAGAACGAGTCCATCGCCTGGGTCCCGGAGAGGCAGGTCAACACGCCGCGATCCCCCAGCTTGAGGATGAGGAGGCGGCAATCCGCCGCCTGGAACAACTGCGACGCCAGCGGCCGCACGCCGGAATCCTGGTCGGCCAGGGCAAAGCGCGCCTCGCGCTCGTTGGGGGTGATGAGGTCGAAGCCCTTGAACTCGGTGATGTTGCCCCAACGGCTGGCCACCTGGCTGTCGGCGACCTTGAACACATTGGCGGGGATGGCGGCGATCAGGCCGGGAATGGTGCGGCGATTGAACATCCCATGGCGGAAATCGCTGAATACCACGGCGTCGGCGGGGGTCTGGCTGATGGACTTGGCCAGCTTGTGCTGGATCTCGTCGGAGATGGAGCGGTTGTCCAGGGTATCGACCTTGAGCAGGCGATAGCCGCCGGCCACGATGGCGTTCTTGTTGATGGTCGGCCGGGTGGGATCGACGATGGCGCGGCAGTCCACCCCCGACTTGCGAAGACCATCGAGGACGAAGGCTTTGAGCGGATCCTCGCCCAACACGGTGGACAGCACCACCTCGGCGCCGGCGGCGCGGATGTGCTCGGCCACCACGGCGGCGCCACCGATGAAGTCGGTGCGCTCCTGGAACAGCACCGACATGGTCGGGGTCTTGGTCTGGCCGCCGATCATGGCGCATTGGGTGAAGCTGTCGACGATGGTGTCGCCGACCACATGGACCCGCTTGCCGGGAAATTTGTCCATGGCGGCCCGCAGGTCGTCGAAGCCGATGCCCGACATGTCCATCAGGGTCAGCAGTTTTTCGGTATGGAGGTTGGGCGGCTCCATCTCGATCAGCCGGGACGAGGAATAGACGATGTCGCCAGGGGTGAAGATCACCTCTCCCCCATAGGCGGACACCACGTCCAGTTCTTCCTGGGTCTTGGGCGGCAGCCCTCCGGCGGTGTACTCGTAGCCCTTGGCGAAGAAGTCGGGCTGCAACCGCCGCAAATTCTCGATGGGCTTGTCGTTGGGGTCGATCACCACGTAATCCACCGCCTCGAACGCCGCCAGATTGAGCGCCCGCAGGTCCTGCGGCACATGCGGCCGGTAGGTGCCCTTGGTGATGTGGGTGTCGGCGGTCAGACTGGCGACCAGGATGTCGGCCTTGCTCTTGGCGTAGATCAGGTGGCGCAGATGGCCGGGATGAACCACGTCGAACACGCCATGGCACATGATGACCTTGCGGCTACGCGGATAGGCCCCCACTGCCTCCAGCAGTTCGTCGATAGTCTTGATCTTGTGGCGATATTGTTCTGTCAGCGAAGAAATCATGACCCCGCCCTCGGGAAAAAACGGTTCGCGCGTCCCCCGCGCTAACCCAGATACTTGAACCAGGTCTCGGTCGCCTTGGCGATGGAAGCCGGGTCCCACAACGGAGCTTCGCGCCAGTAGTCGATGTTCTCGACGATCCGGCGCACGCCTTCCTCGAACGACACTTCCGGCCTCCAACCCAGCTCGGTGGTGAGCTTGGTGATGTCGGCCCAGGTGCAGTCGGGCTCGCCCGGCCGCTTGGGAATGTGGACCTTGTCGCCACCCAGCAGTTCCACCAGCCGGTTGACCGATTGCGGCTTGCCGGCGCCCAGGTTCCACACCTGCCCGACCATGGAGGTCTCGGCGGCGGCCAGGAAAGCGCGGGCCACGTCGGTGACGTAGAGGAAGTCGCGGGTCTGGGTGCCGTCGCCGACCACGGTCAGCGGCTTGCCCGCCAGAATCTGGCGCAGGAAGACGCCGAACACCGCGCCATAGGCCCCCGAAGTGCGCGACCGGGTGCCATAGGCGTTGAAGATGCGAACGGCGTTGACCGGTAGCTTGTAGCAACTGTGCCAGTGGAAGCAGGCCTGCTCGCCCTGATACTTGGACAGGGCGTAGGGAAATTGCGGCCGGATCGGATGATCCTCGCGGGTCGGGGTCTCGGCCAGGCCGTAGCACGAGGACGACGCGGCGTAGACCAGCTTGGCGCCGACGGCGCGGGCGCATTCCAGCACATGCACCGTGCCCTGGACATTGGCCGACATGTATTCGATCGGCTGTTCCATGGACGGCACGATGTCGCCGATGCCAGCGAAGTGGAACACGTACTTGGCGTCGGCGAACAGCTTTGATCCCGCCTCAAGGGCGCGGATGTCGATCTTCTCGAACACCACGTCGGAATTGCCGGCATGATGGGCCAGATTGGCCTCGCGCCCCCCCACCAGATTGTCGATGACGCGCACGGCATAGCCGCGCTCCACCAGCAGATCCACCATGTGGGAGCCGATGAAACCGGCCCCGCCGGTGACGACGGCGACAGGACGCGGGCTCATTGGATGTTCGCCTTCTTCATGGTGCGGATGTTGTAGTACCCGTCATCGGTCATGCTGTTGGGGATCTTGTTGTCGCGGAACGCCTGACACAGGTCGCGCACCGCATCCTCGATGGTGTGCTTGGGCTGGAAGCCCAGGATGCGGCGGACCTTGTCCGAATTGATGTGATAGGACCGGATGTCGTCGGAGGGCGTGGTGACGATGTCGATCGCCGGCCGGTCCGGAAACTCCTGCGCGACCACCTTCTTCACCAGCAGGGCGATGTCCATGATCGACATGTTCTGGAAGCCGATGTTGAACACGTCCTTGTGGATCTTCTCGGCGGGCGCTTCCAGGAACATCTGAACGGCGGCGCAGTAGTCCTTGATGTGCAGGTTGGGGCGCAGTTGCGAGCCGCCGAACACGGTGATCTTGTTGTTGGTCACCGCGTGGTTGGTCAGGATGTTGACCGACAGGTCGAGGCGCAGGCGCGGACCGTAGCCGCACACCGTGGCGGGGCGGAAGGTGACCACCGTGAAGCCGTCGTCGGCATAGCTGTTAAGGATCGGCTCGCACATGCCCTTGTACTTGTTGTACAGAGTCAGCGGCAGCAGGGGATGGTCCTCGGTAACGTCGGGCTGCTCCGACACGCCGTAGACCGAGCTGGAGGAGGCATAGACGAACCGCTTCACCCCGGCGGCCTTGGCCGCCTTCACCATGGGCTCGAACGCGTCGAGGTTGATGGAGGTGGAGAGCTTCTCGTCCAACTCGAAGCTGGCGTCGTTGGAGATGCAGGCGAGGCTGACGAAGGCGTCATGCCCCTGCACCGCCCCGGCCAGCTTGGCGACATCGCGGATGTCGCCCTGAATCACGGTCAGGCTGGGATTGTCCTTGGGCAGGAAGTGATCGCCGAAGAACAAGGTGTCGTAGACGGTGACCTTGTAGTCGGCCGCCAGCAATTGGGGCACCAGCACGGATCCGCAATACCCGGCGCCGCCGGAGACGAAGACTCGGTTGAAAAGCCTGGACACGAAACGTCTCCTCACAAAATACGGGACTGCCCGACCAGGGCTACTTGGACGCCGCGATAGTGTATCCAGCCGCGGAAGCGTCGTTGTAGAACATCTTGACGGTCTCCAGCGAGAAACCGTCCAAATCCTTGCCGACCAGGGAGAGCTTGGCCAGGACGTCGGGGCTGACGGTGATGATGTGGCAGCCCATCTCGTCGGCCTGGAAGATGTTCAGCAGCTCGCGCGGGCTTGCCCACAGCAGCTCGGCGGCCGGCAGCCCGGCAAGAAGGTCGCGACAGCGCGTCATCACCGGAATCGGATCGACGCCGGTGTCGGCGATGCGGCCGGCGAACACCGACACGATGGCCGGGGTCTTGGGGTTGAGGCATGCCGCCACCTGCGCCACCTGCGCCTCGGTCATGATGGCGGTCACGTTGAGCACCACGCCGTCGTCGGCCAGGGTCCGCAGGATGGGGCCGGTGAACTCGCCCTTGGTGTTGGTCACCGGAATCTTGACGTTGACGTTCGGTCCCCACGCGGCGATGGCGCGGGCCTGAGCCAACATATCGTCGAGATCGTCGGAGAAGACCTCGAACGAGAAGGGCCGATCCGAAATCTGAGCCAGAACGTCGCGGGCAAACGCCTCGTAATCGCTGATACCGGCTTTGCGCATCAGGGTCGGGTTGGTGGTAAAGCCCTTGACCAGGGGATTGCGATACAGAGCGAGAATGCTGGCCATGTCGGCCCCATCCGCAAAAATCTTCACGCGAAGCGCGTCCAAGCGGTTGCTCATATCCTCGAATCCCCCGAAAAGTGCTCCAGAATCAAACCGGTCGCGTGCGCCAAGGAGCGGGCGTACCGGCTCGGCCGACGGGTTACCGTCTCGAAATAGCCTCGACGAATGAGGAGCGTATAGCACCCAGCCTCAGCCCCGGCAACGATGTCGCTATTGCGGTCGCCAACCATGTAACTGGCGGAAAGATCGATGCCATGCTCGGCCGCCGCCGCCAGCAGCATGCCCGGTGCCGGTTTGCGGCAGGCGCATCCATCGGTTTGGCGGTGGGGGCAGACCCGGATGTCGTCCACGGACATGCGCTGCCGGAGACGGGCATGCATGGCCTCGACCTCGGCAGCATCGACCAGACCATTACCGATGTCGGGCTGATTGGTCACGACGACGACCTTGAAGCCCGCCGCCCTCAGCCGCTCCACGGCCGCGACGGCGCCGGGCAACAGACGGAAATCGGCAAGACGACGCGGCGCGTAGGGCTTGCCCTCGATCACATTGGACCGGTTGATGACGCCATCGCGGTCGAGAAAAACGGCCGGATGGCCCGCCATCACGGCTTTGCCTCGGATGTCAGCTCGTGGTAGCGGGCGATCACTTCGTCCACCGGACCGTAGACCAGGGCCTTGCCACCGTGCAGCAGCACCGCCTTGTTGCACATGTTGCGGATCAGGGCGTCGGAGTGGGAGGCGAGAACCAGGATGCTGGCGCGATCGACTAGGTCGTCGACGCGCTTCTTGGCCCTTTCGGCGAAGCGGGCGTCGCCGGCGCCCAAGCCCTCGTCCAGTAGCAGGATTTCGGGGTCGATGGCGGTGGCGATGGCAAAGCTGAGCCGGACCAGCATGCCGCTGGAATAGGTCCGCACCGGCAGCGACAAGAACTCGCCCAATTCGGAAAACTGGGCGATCTCATCGGTCTTGTCGCGGATTTCCGTGCCGCTCATGCCGAGGAACATGCCGCAATTGCGGATGGTCTCATATCCGGTGTCGTCGGTGTCGAGGCCGGGCGAGATGCTGAACAGCGAGGAAATGCGCCCATTGACCACCAATCGGCCAACCGTGGGGTGGTAGATGCCCGCCAAGACCTTGAGAAGAGTGGATTTGCCGGCGCCGTTATGGCCGATCAGGCCGATCCGGTCGCCGTGCTCGATGCTCAGCGTCAAGCCGTCCAGCGCCCGCACCACCACATGGCCGCTGTCCTTGTCGCGGCGGATCAGCCCGCCCGTGGCCCGGGTGAGCAACTCCTTGCGGAAGCTGCGCTGGGCACCGTAGATGGGGTAGTCCAATCCGACGGAATGAAGCTCGATGGATGCCACGTCGGTTCCTTACTCAGACCCAGAATGCGATGTAATGCCGGTGGCGACGGAAGACCGCCAGGGTAATGGTCCACCCCACCAGCGCCAGACCGAGCAGAAAGCCATAGGTCAGCAGCTCGGGGGCCTTGCCCAGCAACGGCGCCCGAACCACCTCGACCAGATGGAACAAGGGGTTGACGGCCGCCAGGATATGGCCGCGCCCGCCCAGTTGATCCTGGGCCCAAAAGATCGGCGTCAGGAACAGCGACACCTGAAGCAGCGACGTCACCACCTGCTGGATGTCGCGGTAGCGGGCACACAACAGCCCCAGGATCATGCAGACCCACAGGCCGTTGACGGCAAGCAGGAGCAGGCCGGGAATGACCAGCAGGGTGTTGAGGTTGACATCGACCCCCACCACCAGGGCGATCACGATGTAGACGGCGAGGTTGTGGAACAGGACGATGACATTCCGCCACACCACCGCGCAGGCCAGGGTGGCGAGGTTGAACGGCAATTGGGTGATCAGGCTGGAATTGCCGATGAAGGCGACACAGCCTTCGGTCATCAAAGCCGACACCAGCACCCAGCAGATCATGCCCGACGACAGGAAGGGAAGATAAGTTGCGGGGGAGATCTTCCAGAGGGCCGAATACAGGAGCCCCATGGTCAGGACAAAGACCGCCAGGCTGAGCGACGTCCAGAACGGGCCGACCACCGTCCGCCGATAGCGGCGGCGGACCTCGGCCCAGCCCAGGCGCGACCACAAGGTCCAGTGTCCGATGCCGGTTACGGTGTCGTGGAATACACACGACAATGTATCGACGTCACCGCTGCTCCAGGTGGCGGAGTCACGGATGATGGAGGTCCCGACCACCAGTGCCGGCGTGGTCTCGTTCCCTTCTGGCACGTCGCTGCTCCCTGTCACGCCCCGACTCAATCAGGCTTGCGAACGAAGCTGATATACTGCTGCGCCCGCCCAAAGAACGGCTTGAAGCGATTGAAGCAGGTGGCGGGATCATAGGCCGACGGGTTGCGGAAGTAGACCGACGCCTCGTCGATGCCCGCCGCCGTTTCCGGAGCGATCGGAGTCAGAATCGCCGACAACTCGTCGCACAGGGCCGAAACCTCGACAAAGCGCGGGGTCTTCTTGGTCTCGATGTCGACCATCAGCCAATAAACTTTTTCGCACAGATCCTGGATGCGCTTGCCCACCGCGGCGTCAAGCTCGGGCAACACGAAGCGGTAATCGATCACCGACAGGCCGCTTTTGCGGTACTGCTCGATGGCCACCTGGTTCACCAGGGCCTGGGCGCCGTAGATGTCCTTGTGCCAGCGCCAGTCGGTGATGAAGCGCGGCGACGTGCCCACCACCTCGAACTGATCGTCGAGACCGGTGATGGCCTCCTCGATGGAGAACAGCGGGTTGACCCAAGGGTGCAGGATGTTGTCGGTCACCCAATCCTCCACCGGCCGGCTCATGCCGGGCAAGGTGGCGCAATGGGAGGCGAAGAGCGGGCACAGGATCTCCAGCTGCTTCTTGATGTCGGCGTCGCTGTCGATCAGCGTGTCGCGGATCAGGCGGCGCAGCACCTCGGCCAGAAAGCCGACATAATCGGCGGTGGTGATGACCAGGACACCGCCGGGCTTGGTGTATTTGCCGACATGGCGGGTGAAGGCGACCGGATCGTCCTGGTGGGGGATCACGCCTTCGCACAGCACCACGTCGAAGCGCTCGTCGGATTCAAACGCCTGAATACGGCTGAGCACGAATTCATGGCAGGTTTTGTCGGGGAAGTACTCGGCCAACAGAGCCTTGGAATCGTTCAGTCCCTTGGGATTGGCGTCAACCAGGACATACCGGGCCGGATCCAGGCTGGTGGTGTAGAGCGCGTTGTGGCCCGAGCCGGGTCCGAACTCGATGACCGTCTTTCCGGCCACCGAGAACGGCAGGATGCCCATGTTGCGATACAGGTGGTCGCGACGGCCATAATGCCGCGACATGTCCGAAATATCCTGGCGGACCGGCGACACCTGATGCTTGGTGTAGAAGCCGACAAAGGCTTCATATGGTTGGTCACCCTTGCCCTGATTGCTGCTCGCCATTACCCACCTTTTTTGATCTGAATCTGTCGCATGTGACTGCTGGAGAACGGTTACGGCTTCTCGAGACCAACAATGATCCGCAAGCGGCGTTTCGTCTTCTGCTTCAGTATTTCGTAGTCCCTCGCCTCAAGGCACTCCAAGAGAAAACCCAGGCGCTGAAATATCACGATTACGAACTGGGTATGCTCAACTCTCTCCAATATTCGGAGGAAGCGCCCGAGTGCCGATTTGTACGCCATCGCCCGGACGTAATTGAGCAGACGGTCCCCGTCACGCCCGCACCACCGCTTCAACAGTGCCTGGACGCGATTCTCCAGGGCGAGCCACTCGTCCTCGCTCGTCTCGCCCACATGCCAGCGGATGGGAACGAAGAACAGCGTTTGCTTCATCTTGTCGAAGATCGGATCGCCATAGGTTTTGTTGAGGTAGATCCCCTTCAGCATCGGCCCCACATCCGGGTAGTCCATCTCCGGCGGATAGGTCAGCGGCACCGGCCGGTCATCGGCCGGAGACCAACTGGTCACGTAGGCGTCATCGGAATCCTGAACGATCCACGACCTGACGCTGGTGAAATTGTCATGGAGGTAATCGCCATCCATGGTCCAATTCTTCAGGCAGCTTTGGTCGTGTCCCTCGAGACAACCGTAATCCAGCAGCAACGGCACCCAGTGCAGGCTGTGGAACAGCCAGGCATTGTTGGCGGCGGACGGCCAGAACGGCGCCACCGGAAATTGCGCGAAATACGGCTTGTCGTAATTCCAGGTCATCCCCTGGCTGTGCAGGTTGTCCATGCTGATACGGACCAACTGCCGTCCGCTCAACCCGATCGCCGCCTCGGTGTCGCCCAGCTTGCCCAGATGGTCGACCCCGGCGGCGGCACGGACGCCGGACAGGAAGCCGTCTTCCTCCACCCGGATGCAGGTGGACAGCACCGCCTGATAGCCCTCGCGGGCCTTCTTTTCGACAAAGGCCAGGGTGCCGTCCGAAATGATCATGTCCGGAACCAGGGCGCACAGATAGGCCTTGTCCTTGAAGGCCTGGTCCGTGACCTGAAGATGGCCCACCCCCATGTGCTGGCAGCCGTTCACACCCGGAGGGGCCGGCGGAATCGGAAACAGCATGGGCTCGGCATATTGCTTCATCCGGCGGAATTGCGCCGTCTGCTCGATGATCGCGTAATCCTCGGGCGTGGTGGCGATCAGAACCTTGTTTCGCCGGCCTTCGCTGATAGCGGGAAGATTGCCCGGCGAAAGCAGGGACGGGATGAAGACGTCGATGAAGAAATCTCGAAACCGCTCGCCCCAGAAAACGCACGAAACGTAGATTGGCCGCAGCTGCTCCGTCTCGGAATCCACAGAACCTGCAACCATATTCAAGCACTCTCCGATGACAAACGCTGTCCGGTGGCTGAATGCCGCTCGCGGGGCACTCTCGCATGGGCCCTCTTTCAGCGCGAGAAGCTTATGGCCAATCATCCGGCGATAGTCAACCTCGGCGACGTCCCCTACTCGCCGTCCTTCCGCCCCCTGAAACCGTCGCCTCGAACGAACAGGCCGCCATGATATCCCGTCGCCAGATGGATGTTGTAATCCTCGGTCGGACGCCCGCCCCAAGACAGCGGCACTTGGCGCACCAGACGGACATCGTCGAAGAACCTCCCCAGCAGATGGGCGCCGTCATCCTTGGCGCGGGTGACGAACAGACCATCGCGGCCCTTGAGGACGGCGACCTCCTCCTCGCCATAGAACGAGGGGCGCAGCCGCCAGCTTTGCAGGAAAACGGGCGGGTGGTCGGATAAACCGAAAGACAACACGCCACAGACATCGTGTTTCTGGGCGAACAGGAACACGCCGGGATGGGCCTCGCGCTCCTGCTGCACCGCCCGGGCCAGATCGTCCCAGCCGCCCAGCCGTTTGAGGGGGTCGAACTTGACCGGGATGGGTAGTAGGGCGGTCGCCGCCTGGACGTAAACCGCCAGGCTGAGCACCAGCCCCAGAATCGGCGCCGCGATGAAGAGGCGGTGCGGCCAGCCGTCCCGCCGAAGGCTGGCCCAGCCCCCCACCGCGGCGACCACACCACCCACATAGGCGGGACCGGCCCAGTGGGCCTGCACCATGCTGGTCAAGGAATGGTGGGCGAAGAACACCGCCACCGGCAACGAGGTCGCCCCCAGCAGGAACCACCCCGGCCGCCGGTGGCGCCAGCCGCTCCACAGCGCCCAGCCCATGCCCCACAGGCAGAACAGGAACACCAGCGGCGTCAGCAGACCGGCCTGACTCGCCACATATTCTCCGAAATGGTGCGCCGGCCGATCCACCCGGGCGGCAAAGGCGTGGTCCAGTTGCTTGTCGAAGGATACGAAGTCGTTCTGGAGGTTCCACAGCAACAGCGGCACGACGCAGGCAAGGCCAAGCAGGACGGCCAGATACAGGTGACGGCGGTGCCACCACGGCCGCAGGGCCGGAAACAGGAGGAAGACCGCCAGGATTCCGGGCAGGATCAGGGCGATGGTGTATTTGCTGAGCGCGCCCAGGCCCAGCGCGCCCCCCAGCACATAGAGCCACCGCGCCTGTCCGCTCCGCAGCAGCCGCATCACGCTCCACAGCGCCAGACTCCAGAACAGCAGCAAGGGCGTGTCGGGGGTAATGGTCACCCCCATGGCGCAGAACAGGATGGTGGCGTTCAGCCAGATGGCCGACAGAGCCCCCACCCGCCGCGACTGGAATGCCAGCCGAGCGGTGTCCCACACCAGCAGCGACACCAGCAGCGACCCGAGGACCGCCGGAGCGCGCACGCCCAAGGCGGTGTCGCCCAGCACCGCCGTCCCCGCCCGGATCCAGTAGGCGACCATGGCGGGATGGTCGTAGTAGGACAGTTGCAACGGCCGGGTCCACAGCCAGTAATATGCCTCGTCCGGCGACAGCAGGGCGGTGCCGGCCACCACGGCGCGCACCGCCGTCAGACCCAGCACCACCGCCAGCGCCAGGGTTTCCAGGGGCAACGGCCGGCCCGGAGCGCCTATCTCAGCTCGACTTTGGCACTTTTTGAGAGCGCGCAGGGCGGGTGAATCCCGCCACATGACCCACTTCGTTCTTTGCGAAGAGAAACGGAGGAGGGTCGAATGCCGTCTCGGAAGACGCTGCGCAAGGGGAACATGGAGCCGTTG
>NZ_CAINTR010000127.1 GCF_903853455.1 uncultured Magnetospirillum sp. | reverse complement strand
CGGCTCTCAGCACGACCCTCGCAAGCGAGAAGGGGAGCGCGGAAGCATCGCCCGCATAGATCCAATCCATGGTGATGCCGTGCGCCTCCTTCAGCCTGACCATTACAAGTGGGTCGGGTAGTCGCTTGCCGCTTTCCCAATGATTCCACGTCGCAGCCTTGACTCCTAGCGGCTCATAGAGGTCTTTCTGGGCCAACCCAAGGGCCAACCGCGCCGCTCGAAGGCGGGCTCCGATGGTCTTAAGGTCGTCAGGATTGCGGTCGCGTGCCATGTTGCCGTATATTACGCGACGTAAATGGCGTCCGGCAAGGGCGGCAACGCCGAAGACAACGTGGACGACGTGGACCAACCGCTACCGGCGACCTCCCGGATGCGGCGGCACCGCCAGCAAGCGATTGATTTCATTGCGGAGAAGGTTGGATTTCCGCCCTTTTCCCTCCGCCACTATATCCAAAGAATAGATTCTCTGCCGCCAAGCGCCTGGGGTGAAATCCCCAGGTTCCGCGCCACTTCATGTCAATATCTGTTGACCACGACGGCTCGTGGCGGGCCGGATTTTGGCCTTTTTCTCTTCTCTCCCGCCCATATTCTCCAAGAACTGTTGACCGAGCCCAAAAGGTACGGGTTTTGATAGCTGCGATATTTCAATGCGTTGTGCGCCAACAAGCTGTTGATCTTTCTGCATTTTTCACTGACGAGGGCGGGAGTCTGGGCACGAATTGGGCGGTCAACAGCCGCAGAAACAGCGGCCCACACGCCCCATCAGCCACGCCCGCCGAGCTTACGCCGCCGCTGGCGTTCGGCATCTTCCTCGGCCGCGCAGTCGCAGCAGGTGGGGGCCGATGGATTGGCGCGGAGGCGGGCGCTTTCGATAAGGTCGCCGCAGGCCCGACAGATGCCCGATGAAGGGGCTTGCGACGGCCGGCTAAGGGCGATCTGGATCGCCATGTTGGTCAGGTGCTCGGCCCGCTCGTTGGCGGCATCGATTTCGTCCATGCTTCTCCCCTCCTTCAGAAACGGCAGCAGATGTGGTGGCGCGATGCGCCACCACAAGCAAGATGTTGATCTGTGACGATTGGCCGATGACGCGGGCCGAGTGCGGATCAGTTCCCGGCCATGGGCACGGAACCCAGACGCTGCAGAAACACCGGCTCTTCGTAATCGCCCATTTCAGGATCGGCAGTCTGGCGGACGACGTCCACGCCGACCACGCTGCCACCATCCATCAAGCGGCCGGCACGCTGGGCGGCCTGAGCCTCGGTCTTGCATGCAATCGGGGGCTGGGCCTTCAGGGCACCCTTCTTGCCGACGATGTACGGCTGGCAGATGAACAAGGTTTCCTGGGCCATGGGGGTGTTCCTGGATCAACAGCAATTCCCGCACGATGATCTTGTTTCGTTCTCGTGTCAACGCCGCCGATTCCGTCGGAATCTCCTCGGCGAGTTCCCAACTATGCCTTGCCGGAAACCGAATATCCCAGGCTGTCATAACCCCTGAGCCGCTTGCCGCCCATGCGCGCCAGCACCGGGACGAAATCATCGACGTAATCGTAGACGATCACCTCCCGCTTTGCCGGGTGGAGGCGGTGCAGGCGGCCAGCATATTGGGCCAGCGTGCCGCGCCACGCGATCGGCATGGTCAGGAATAACGTGTCGAGCCGGGCATCGTCGAAGCCTTCGCCAATGTAGCGGCCGGTGGCGATCAGCACCCGCTCCTCGGTGTCGGAGATCGCTTCCAACCGCTCGGTGACCGCGCGCCGCGCCTTTATCCCCAAACCGCCATGCAGCACGACGACGTTGCGGGCAAAGCGCGACAGCTGTTCTGCCAGCAGCAGGGCGTGTTCCTTGCGCTCGGTCAGGATCACCGGGGAGCGTCCGGCTTCCAGCGACTTCAGCACATCGTCGAAGATCACGGCGTTGCGGGCATCGTCCCTGGCCAGGGCATTGTAGAGTTCCTGGATCGCCGGGCGGTCGGCATCCATCCCCGGTGGCAGCGTGAAGCTGGTGTGGCGGAGAACAACCCGATGCCCGAAGGGGCGCTGGGCCGCCTGCCGTTTGGCATCGACGCGGAACCGCACCGGGCCGCACTGCATGAAGATGATCGGGTGGTGGCCGTCCTTGCGGGCGACCGTCGCCGACAGGCCGAGGACGTATTTCGCCTTGCAGCGCCGCGCCACCGCCTCGAAGCTGACCGCCGACAGATGGTGGCATTCGTCGATCACCAGATGGCCGTAGTCGCCGACGATGTCATCGACCTCACCCTTGCGGGCCAGGCTCTGGATGACCGCGACATCGACGATGCCGGTGGGCTTGCGTTTGCCGCCGCCGATTTGGCCGATGGATTTGGGCGGAAGATCGAGGAAGCTGGAGAGCCGGGCGATCCATTGGTCGAGGAGTTGCCGGCGATGCACCAGAACCAGCGTGTTGGTCTTGCGGGCGGCGATGGTGTAGGCAGCGACCACGGTCTTGCCGAATGCCGTGGTCGCCGCCAGCACCCCGGTATCGTGGCGCAGCAGGGCATCGGCCGCCGCCTGCTGTTCCAGCGTCAGGGTGCCGACGAAGGAGGTTTCGACGGCGCGGCCGGCATGGCGTTCGTCGCGACATTGGATGCCGATCCCCAACGAGGTGAGCAGGGCTTCCGCCTGATCACGGCAGCCTCTGGGCAGGGCGACATGATGCGACAGCAATTCGGCGCAGCCGATGATCCGGGGTGTTCCGAAGGTGGGCAGGCGCATGGCCTGGGCGCTGTAGAACTCCGGGTTCTGGAACGCGGCCAGACGGACGAGGCGATTGACCAGGGCAGGCGGAAGGGCGGTGCGGTCGATGTAGACTTGATCGCCCAGCACCATGTCCACGGTTTCGGGCACGGGACCGCTGACCGGGCCTTCCGGCTTGCGCCGGGATGGTGGTGCCAGCCAGGGCTCCTCGTCGTCATCGTCCAGCGGCAGCCGCACGCCCAGGATGCGACCCTGGCGGCTCGCCTCCTCGGTCAGTACGGACGCCTCCGCCAGCGTCATTCTTCGAATCCCGGACAGGTACTGCCACTGGTCGGGATAAGGTTCAAAACTGTCATCGAGGAAGACGCTGTTGCCGGCATCGCGCGGGCGGTGCTGCAGAGGCAAGGCGATCAGATTGCCGAAGCCGCCGGCCGGCATGGTGTCCTGGTTGGGGAAGAAGCGGTCGTAGGACTCGAAGCCGAGATCGGGCGCGCGCTCCATGGTTTCGGTCAGGATGTGCGCCCCCAAGCGACGGGCCAGCCCGGCGGGAACCGGCTCGGCGAAGAAAATCCAGATGTGACCACCATTGCCGGACCGGGACCGCTCCACCGCCGCCGGGATGTCCTTGATCCGGCAGGTTTCCAGGAAGGCGGCGACATCATCTCGCCACGATTTCTTGTCGAAATCGGCGGCGAGGAACCAGCAGGTTTCGTCCGCCAGCATGGGATAGACGCCAATGATGAAATCCCGCCCGTCCGGCCCTTCGCCACGCAGATGTTGGGCGATGACCGCGTCGGTCACGGGCAGGAAATTGCGATTGGGGCAGTCTCCGCATTTGACCTTGGGCTTGCCGCAATAGCGCGGCACCCATTCGTTGGCGCAGGCCGGCGAATAACCCGACTTGCCGCTTTTCGGATTGCTCCAGCGCTTCGGAAAGACATCGTCCCGACCCCGGAACAGCGTGCGGAACAGGGCGATTTTCGCGGCGGGCGCGGCGGCTCCCGTCATTGTTCCGGCAGGGGAGGGTGTTGGCGGTGCGGTAGTCTGGCGTTCCGTCTGGAGGGTCAGAAGGCTGGCGAGCCTGCTCTCCAAAGCCGTCCGTTCAGCGCCAAGCGCGGCAAGGCGTTCCCGGATCGCGGTGATCTCGTCATCGTCGAAAGGCTGGAGCGATGCCACGATGACGGCCTTTCGAGATCAGCGTTCCGCCAGCCAGTCGCGGATCTCAGGCAGAAGCGCTTCGATGTCGGCGAGCGCGGCCTCGACATCGCCAGGATCGGGCATGGCCGGGAACCACCCGCCGGGGCTGGGGTAACGCCACGCCGTTGCCGCCGCAGACAGATTGTCGAGCCCCAGCAGGTCTTCCTTAAAGACGTGGCCATCGGGAAGCGCCGCCGCAGCTTGACCGATGTTGTGGGTGCGACCGACGGCAATGCTCTCGCTTTCGCACACAGCCCGCGTCAGCTTCTCCGCCGCCTGTTGGGCATGAAAGATCGCCTGATCGGGCATTTCTGGAAGCAACCGCCGTGCCGCCTCAATGTCGCGTTCGGCGGCGGTCACCAGGGCGGAGAGGCGCCGGTTGGTCATCGACGACCCGCCTGAACGCGCCAGCGATCACGAAAGGGGCTGCCGGGACGGGCGTACAGCAACCGGCCTTCGCTGTCGGCGGCATGGGCGATAGTACCGGCCCGATGCCGGTCGGTCTCGAAATCGTCGAGGCGGCAGGGGATGACATCAACACCGACGCCGCAGCCGGCCACCGGCGCGTAGGCGGCAAAGTAATCGGGCGGTCCGCTATCTTCGTCGGGCAGGATGAGCAACAGATCGAAGTCGCTGTCCTGTCGACCAGTACCTACCGCACGGCTGCCGAATAGGATGATGGCCACCGGGCGAAGAGCCGCCTTGAGGCGACCAACCAGGAAGGACAGAACGGCTTCCTCGCTGCGAAAAGGGCCGATATTTCGGACCGCAATTACACCACCGGTGTCCGAGGCAGGTGTCGGCCGCGCGCGGATGAACTCCAGCATGGTTGCAGTCGCAGCGGGATCGTCCTTGATGGCGTTGACGATTTCACGGACCGCCCCCTGCCGGTCTGGCTTTACGCGGAATGTGATCGTAGGCGTAGACAATCTGAACCTCACCAGCCAATGCCGTGACACAGCTATCCCGTCATGTAATACGGGCCTCCGACAGAGGCAAGCAGAACTTGGCACCATACAGGCCGGCTGTGGACGTGGCTGTCGATCACCGCCCCGGCACCCCGAACATCTCCCGCTGGCGATTCCATTCCACCGGCATGTCATCCATCAGGTCGGCAAGTTGCAGCGTGCGCGGCTGGCGGCCGTCTAGGATGGCCGCGACGATGTCGGGGGCCAGCAGGGTCAGGCGGAAGATGCGGGACAGGTAGGATGGATTGATCTTCTCGGCCTCGGCCAGTTCGTTTAGCGAGCGCACCTGCCCGGATTCCAGCATGCGCTTCCAGCGATGCGCGCGGGCCAAGGCTTTGAGCAAGGTATCGTCGGGGGTGGCGCGGGGGCGTACCGGCACTCCGTCGCCCTCGGGTACGATCACCAGCTTGCGGCCGCCGTGGCGGCGCAAGGTCAGCGGCACGCGGATGGTGAGCGTGTCGATCTGGATGTCGGCCGTCATGCAGCGCTCCTTTCTGCGGACTGGGCGGTGATGTCGGCGATGACGCTGGCCAGCCCCTCGGCGCGCAGGCGGATTTCGGCGCCGTCGGGGGCGATGCGGATCTGTTCGACCAGAAGCTGGAGAATGCGGGCCTGCTCGGCGGGGAACAATTCGTCCCACACCGCCTCGAAGCGGTCGAGGGCTGCGTGCAGATCGGCCGGCGCCATGGTTGGTGCGAACCGCTCGGCCCGCGCCCGGATCTCGGGGGCGCGCAGCAGGGCGCGGACCTGTCCGACGACGGCCGCCTCGATCTCGCCTGCGGCGACGCTGCGCACCGGGCAGGAATCGTGGCCGGCGTTGATCGCCTTCATGCAGGTATAGTAGCGGTAGAGCCGCCCCTTCTTGCGGGTGTGGGTCGGCGTCATCGCCCGGCCGCAATGGGCGCAGGTCACCAGCCCCTTCAGCGGCGCCGGGGTGGTGGCGCGGGTGGCGGCGGCGCGCTTGCGCGGCGCATTGTCGGTCTTGACCGCCTGGACCTTGTCCCAGACGGCGCGGTCGATGATGGCCGGGTGCTCGCCGGCATGGGCGTCGCCCTTGTGAACCGCCTCGCCGATATAGACCCGGTTGTCGAGCAGCTTGTAGAGGAAGTTCTTGGTGAGGGGGACGCCCTCGCGGGCCTTGCCGTCCTGGGTGGTCCAGGACTTGGTGCGGTGGCCGGCGCCGTTCAGTTCCTTCACCAGCAGGGTGGCGGACCCGACTTTCAGGAAGCGCTCGAAGATGTGGCGGACCAGATCGGCTTCCGGCTCATTGACCACCAGCTTGCGGGCGACCACGTCGTAGCCCAAGGGCGGCACGCCGCCCATCCACATGCCCTTGCGGCGCGAGGCGGCGAATTTGTCCCGGATGCGCTCGCCGATCACTTCCCGCTCGAACTGGGCGAAGCTGAGCAGGATGTTCAGCGTGAGGCGCCCCATCGAGGTGGTGGTGTTGAACGACTGGGTCACCGAGACGAAGGTGACGGCGTTGCGATCGAACACCTCGACCAGCTTGGAGAAATCCATCAGCGAGCGCGAGAGGCGGTCGATCTTGTAGACCACCACCACGTCGATCAGGCCGGCTTCGATGTCGGCGAGCAGGCGCTTCAGGGCCGGGCGGTCGAGATTGCCGCCGGAGAAGCCGCCATCGTCGTAGCGGTCCGGCACTGGCAGCCAGCCCTCGGCCTTCTGGCTGGCGACATAGGCCTCGCAGGATTCGCGCTGGGCGTCGAGGCTGTTGAATTCCATCTCCAGGCCCTCTTCCGAGGACTTGCGGGTGTAGATGGCGCAGCGGACCTTCTTGACCGGGGTGGCGGGTTTCATCGGCTACCCTCCAGCTTGCCGTGCTTGCGCAGGCCGAAGAACAGCGGCCCGTTCCAGCGTGTTCCGGTAATGGCGCGCGCCACCGCCGACAGGCTCTGGTACCGGCGACCCTGCCATTCGAAGCCCTCGGCCAGCGCCGTCACCTCGTGCAGCACGCCTTGCCATTCGCGGATCAGCTTGGTGCCGGCGATGGGGGCTGTCATGTCCTTGGGCTTCGGCTTCTTCTTGCCGTCCAGTTCGTCGGCCAGATCGTCGAGCCGGCGCTCGGCCTGGGCCGACAATCCGCCGAAGGCCAGCTCCTGCAGCCGGTAGGCCAGGCGCTTGACCAGGAAGGTGCGGTTGTAGGGCGGCGGCTCGGTGCCGGTCAGTTCCCGCCACATGGCCTTCAGCTTATCGGTGGGCATGGCGGGCAGCGCGGCCACCTGGGTGAGGATCGCG
>NZ_CAINTR010000126.1 GCF_903853455.1 uncultured Magnetospirillum sp. | reverse complement strand
CCCATCCTGGGGAAGCCTCTTGCGAACCATCCGAACCGGGAGACCGCCCCCGCAGCCACCTTGATGATCCCAACCCCACAACGCTCAACCCCGCCCCGAAACCTCATACCCTCGCGCAAGCCCATACTGAGAACCGCTGCCGCTCAGCCCAATCGGGATACTAAATCCGGCCCCTTGTGCTATCCTCGTGGGCTGGGACGGTATATTTTTCATTGGGTGGGACTCTCGGTGCAAGACTTGGCAAGTGATCGGCGAAGACGCGATGATTCGGCGGACGAACGGGGGCTCGTCTCTGCCGTTGTGGTGACCTATTGGACCGGCCCATCTCTAGGCGAGTGCCTTCAGGCGCTGCTGCCGCAGGCCACTCTCTCGGAACTGATTGTGGTCGACAATGGCAATGACGACGACACGCGGAAGTGGTTGCAAGAGGTTGCTGCCACCGATCCGCGCATCCGCCTGATCTCGCCGGGGCGTAATATCGGCTTCGCCGCCGGCTGCAATCTGGGGGCGGCGGCGGCGCGCGGCGAATACCTGGCCTTCGTCAATCCAGATCTGGTGCTGCCGCCCGGCACCCTGACGGCAGTTCGTGATATTCTTGCTGCCAATCCGGTGGCTTGGCTCGCCGGCGGGCGCCTGCTCAACATGGATGGGACCGAGCAGCGCGGCGGCCGACGCGAGGTTCTGTCGCCCTGGCGCGCCTTCATCGAACTGACACGTCTCAACCGGCTGTTTCCCAATCACCCTTATTTCCGGCGGCTGCATCTTTACGAAGACGAAAGCATCCACGAGGTGGTCGAGGTGCCCACCGTCTCGGGCGCCTTCATGATGATCAGCAAGGCCCATTACGAGGTCGTGGGCGGCATGGACGACAACCTGTTCATCCATTTCGACGACGCCGATCTGTGCATCCGCATCATCAATGCCGGTGGCCGCGTCCTCTATTGCGGCAATGTTCCCGTCTATCACTACCTCAGCACCAGCGACGTGCCCCGTATCTTCATCGAGTGGCACAAGACGCGCAGCACCAGCTATTACTTTCACAAGCATTTTCGCGCGACCTACCCAACCTGGGTGCTGACGCTGACATCGCTGCTGCTATGGCTGCGGTTCTGCCTGATCGCCGCCAAGGTGGTGCCGTCCGACGCCAGGCTCGTGGTGCGGCGCCGCCTGCGCGGTGCGGCTCATGGCCGGCCGGTCGCCAGCCAGCCGACCAGCAGGGCGGCGAGAAAATAGGCCAGGGGCAACAGTCGCAGCGGCATCCCGGCGCGCAGCAAGGCATGCCCGGAATGGTCGGTGCCGCCGATCCATGGCTTTCGGCCGCGTAGCACGCGGCGAATGGTCACCTGCACGGCATCGGCCAGCGGAACGGTGCACCACGCCGCCGTTGTCGCCATGCCGCCCTGCTTGGCACCGATCAGAACAGCCATGGCTCCGAGGGTCAGGCTGCCGCTATCGCCCATGAAGACCCGAGCCGGCGGATAGTTGAACATCAGAAAACCGGCGCAGGCGCCGGCTGCAGCCAGCCCGGCATCGCCCCCAAGGCCAAGGAAGCAGGCTGCTGCTGCGGCGGCGGCAATGCCGTCGGCGTGGTCGAGAAGGTTCTGGGCGTTGGCAACCAGCCACAGCGCCGGGCCCGTCCACCACAGCCCCGTCACCCATACCGCGCCGATGCCGGCCACCAGTAGGCCGAGGGCCTTGACCCTCGGCGACAGTGGCCGGATGTCGTCGGCGGTGCCCAAGGCGCAAACAAAGGAGAGGACCGCCAGCTCACCGCCGGCCAGCCAGGGCGCGACGGCGGCAAGCAGTGCCGGCCCAGCCAAGCGAGGAATCTCGCCGGTATTGTGCCAACGGTCGGCTGTGACTTTGGCTACGGCTCCCACTTTGCGGGCCAGCTTGGCCAAAAGCCATGTTCCCAGAGCGGCGAACGGGACTGCAGCAAGAAATGTCAGCAGCGCCGAGGCTACCATCCTAAGAGTGGCGGCCACCCGCCGCCGCCAGACAAGGCTCTGCGGCGAGCGCCGTGAAGCAGTCGCGCACTGCCTCATCAAGTGAACGCCCCGGCCGCCAGCCGGTAGCGTTCTTGAGCCGGGTGATATCGGGAATACGGGTCTGGGCGTGGGTGAAGAGCCCGCCAAGCATATTTTCCAGCGGCTGATGGATCACCGGGATATCGACGTTCACCACCCGACGGACCGCTTCGGCCAGTTCGACGATAGTGGTCGGCGCCTCGTTGCCCATATTGACCGGTTGGCCCACCAAGGCGTCATTGAAGGCGATGGCGATCAGCGCTGCAACGCAGTCCTCCACATGGAGAAAACTACGAGTCTGCGAGCCGCTGCCGTGGATTTTCAGCGGCCGTCCGGCGGCGGCGGCGGCGACGAAACTGGCGACCACCAAGCCGGTTTCGGGCCGTTGGTGAGCCCCGGCGATGTTGAACGGCCGTACCAGCCAAGTGGGCACGCCATATTCGTGATAGAGGCCGGCGGCGAGATGCTCCAGCGCCATCTTGGCGGTGGCGTAACCCCAGCGGGGGCCAATGTCGAGGGTTACCGGATCGGTTTCCCGAATCGGGCGCGGCAGTCCCTGGCCGTAGACCTCGGAGCTGGAGGTGATCACCAGCGGGCAGCGGTGGGTTCGGCAGGCCTTGATGACGGTGGTGCCGGAATCGAGGATGCTTTCGACCACGCCGAAGCGCGCATTGTGCGCCAACGCCACCCCGATCGGGCTGGCTAAGTGATAAACCAAGTCGGCGGTGGCGATGTCGGCCTCGACCTCGGTGGTCGTGGCAGGGCATACGCACAACTGGCGCAGCGACAGGCGCGGATGCCGGGGCAGATTGGCCGCCGTGCCGCCCGACAGGTCGTCGATCACCACCACAGCGCAACCGATGTCGAGCAGTTTGCGGACCAGAGAGGCACCAATGAAGCCGGCTCCTCCGGTGACGACGATGGTCATGCCATGTTGCAGGCGTGTATGTACGGACATTGAATTCAAACCCCCCGTTGCGACAGCACTTAGCATGGAAGAAGGTGACTCGCCAATCAGAAGGTCAGGGCGGCGCCGGAATTGGGCAGCATGTCGGCCAGGGGCGCCCGTGCGGCGATCTGGCCGTCGCGCAGCAGCAGAGCTTCCGAACAGAAGCGGGACAGCAGGCTCCGCGAGCGCTCGATCATCACCAGAATGGCGCCTTGCGCGGCCCGTTCGAGGATGGCGGCCTCGATTTTCTGGTAGAAGCGCGGGTCCATGTTCTCAAGCACTTCATCAAGCAGGATGATGTCGGCGCCCAGACACAGGATGGCGGCGACCCCGAAGCGCGACATGATGCCGGGTGGGGCGACGTGGGCCTGGCATTCGGCATGGTCGGTCAGTTCGGCGAAGTCCAGGACGGCAGCGACCTTGGCGCGAGCCTCGGCCGGGGCAAGGCCCATGAGCAGGCCCTGGGCATAGGCGAGATCGGCCAGATTGGCCTCCGGGGTCACGCCAAAGCCCATGCTGAAGACCGCGCCCGGCGTGCCGTCGATAACGACCTTGCCTTGCTTCGGCGGCAATAAGCCGGCGATCACTCGCATCAGCGTGGTTTTGCCCGAACTGTTGGAGCCCAGCACGGCGACCCGACTTCCCGGCTCCAGCGTCAGATCGACGCCGTTCAAGGCGGCGATCTCGAGGCCGGCTTCGCATCGCCCCAGCAGCCGCCGCGTGATGGAGCGCTGGCCGGCATCATAGATGCGGAAGGTGACGCCGACATTGGAAAGCTGGACGCAGGCCATGGTCAGATCCAATACGGCCAGCGGTCGCGCGACCAACGATACAGAACAAATGCCAGTGCACTGCCGCCTGCGGCAAGGCCGGCTGTCGTCACCAAGTGAAAGACCGGCACCTCGACCCCGGCAGCAGCGGCGTTGAAGACCGATAGCTGGTAATAGAAAGGGTTGAACAACAACAGGAACTCGTAGCGGCCGAGAAAGTAGGGCGGCCACAAGACCGGCGTCAGCAGGAAGGAGATCTGCATGGCGCTGGTGACCAATTGACCGACGTCGCGGAAACGCGCCCCCAACACCATGCTCAGCACGCAGATCCAAGAGACGTTGACGATCAGCAGTGCCAGCGCCGCCAGCATGCCCAATGGCGACGGCGTAAGGCCAAGCACGACGAATTGCAGGGCAAAGAGCACGACGATATTGAGCGCCAGCACCGGCAGGTGGCGCAGCAGAACCGATAGCGCGATCACCGAGAATGAGATGGTCGAATGCCGGAGGATCGGCATCCAACGGGCAAAGGCGATGGAGCTGTCGCTGGCCACTGCCGACAAAAACGTCCACATCACCAAGCCGGACGCCAGAGCATTGACGTATTCCTCGAAGCCGTTCAACTGGCGGCGCAAGATGGTGCCGAACAACAGGCCGACGGAGCCGACGGTGATGAGCACGCCAATGGTGCTCCACAGCGGCCCCAGACCAGAACGGCGAAAGGCGCGGACCAAGCTGATCCGGGTCAAAAGCAGAGCCAGAGGGATGCGGGCGGGAGAGAACGGGAAACTCACGCGCGGTCACTTTCTTGCCGTTGGAGGCCATCTGGCAGGACTGGGGCCCAGGGTGCCGCGCACTTTACGTCCATCCAGCCGACATTTCCCAAATGGACGGACCATCCGTCCCTGATTGACGCCAGTATAGCTAAATTCCGGTGCAACCGGAAGGCGGAATGGCGCGATGGCGGCTTTCATCGCCGCATAATCGCCATCTCGACGACCTTGATAGGCCCCAACGCTGGGATTCCAGCCCATTTTGCAACGTGGCGGGCGCACTTCGCCTGTCGTTCGTCCCGTGCCGATGACTTCATCCGTCAACATGGTGACAGTTCCCGTGGTCGGAGATCGTCGATCATGTCGAGGATGCGGCGAAACAGGTCTCGCGGCACCGCCACCTCCGCCATTTGGAAGACGGCGTAGCGTGCGTGGGCGACGACCTTGGCTCCGATCTTCACCACCTTCTCGCGGATGGTGGTCAGAGACCAGCTATCCATTTCGTCCGGCAGGGCCAGGGTGCGCAGGAAGTTGGACAGGTTGTAGGCCAGGGCGTGAAGCTGGAGGCGAACGGCGTTGGCCTTCATGGTGCGGCAGGACAGTCGCGTCCACTTCACCGCGTTCTTGCCCTCCTTGATCCACTGCTCCGCCGTGCCGCGCTGATTGTAGAAGGCGACCACGCGGGCGGCGGGCCGGGTCAGGTTGGTAACGATGAAGCCGACGCGGGGATACAACTCGCCGGGATGCCATTTGACCTTGGCGACCACCCGGCGCTTGCGGCTCCATGATCCGGCCTGATAGCTAAAGCTGGCGTAGAACCGTTGCACATACTTTGGGGGGCGGCCGACCGGGCGCTTGAGCAGGTGGGCGATGTGGCCCTGGAGAACTGAGTTCGCCTTGAGGCGGATGGTGTACTTGTAGCCCTCGGCCTCCAGGTAGTCGTACAGATCGGGCAGGGCGAAGGCTGCATCGCCCCGGAAGAACCGCCGCTTGGTCCTGTCCCGATACCGCACCACCACCGGCCCCAGGACCGAGCGCCAGTCATCAGCGCTGTGGACATTGCCGGAGCGAAGAGCACAGCGTTCGAGGTCGCCGAACTGGTTGAAGACGAACAACGGGTGATAGCAGGTGCAGCCGAAGTGGCCGTTGTAGGCGGTGCCTTCCTGCTCGCCGTGGGTGGGGCTGACGCTGCTGTCCATGTCCAGCACCACCACGTCGGTCGGGCGGTGGGCATGAACCGCGTCGATCCATTGCCCTGAGAGATCGGCCAGGACAGCGAGGTTGGCCTTTCTGGTCAGCACCTCAGTCTCAAACCGCCCCATCTGGCTGGTGGACGCGGCTTCCTTCGTCACCGCCCGTCCGCCGACGATCCAGCGCATCGCCGGATCATGGCCCAGGCGGTCGGCGTCGTTGACATCCTCGTATCCGGCGAGGCGACCGAACACCGATTGACGGAACTGGGCGGTCAGGGTGTGACGATTGTTCCTACCGGTCCTGATGTCGGAAAGCACCTGCCCAGCAATTTCGGTCAGGGCGAGGGCGTCGTCGAGTTCACGAAAGGCGAGCAGTCCGGCGTCCGATGTCACCTTCGAGCCGTGGAACTCCAGCTTCAGGCGGCGGTCAAAAGCGACCCGCAGATCGGCCAATTCCGTTTCACCTGCCGCCATGTCCATTTTGGCCCGCTCCAGCCACCGTCACTACGTTGATTTATATAGCAGAATCAGCGATGGTCGTCACGAAATGGCTCGGCCATCTGGGAAATCCGGGTCCAGATGTTTCGGCAACTATCAGAAACTATGGGCCCTGTCGCGGGAGGGACGCGGCCTCACGTCGCGCCCCCCACACAGATCCGAGCGTGCGCTGCTAACGCACTCGGCTCTTGCCTCGGATTTTTGACGTCGAAGCGTTGAGCTGCTTGACGTATGCGGATCAGAGACTGGACTCACTTCGTGCGTTATCAATGGGGGCGCTGTCGGAAAGGAGGGAGTTCAGATTAAAGAACGGACGACTATTTCCTCGTCAAGATCATGACCATCTCCTCGCCTAGGGTGAGGAAGACGTCGAGTTGCAGTGGCAGGATTCCACAGCACACAGCCATCAGCGCCATGACGTCCTTGGGCTCCCATGCATGAAAATGGATGCTGTAATCCTGCTCGACCAGTTTGGTCGTCCTCGCCTCGATCTCCTCAAAGGTTACGTAATAGCGCCCGAAATGCGGCTCGACCAACGTGGCCCACTCGCGAAAATGCCCACGCTTACTCCAGGCTGGCCCTTCCAGGTGGTCACGCAAAATGTGGTCCAGCAGTGTCGCGGGGCGGTTCTTGTCGAATGTGTTGCGCATGTCGGGCAGGGCGGCAAAGATGGTCCCTCCCGGCTTGAGAACGCGAACGAAATTGCGCAGCGTGCCAATAAAGTCCTGACAATGTTCCAGAAAGTGATTGGCGATGATAAAGTCCTCGCTAGCGTCTTCAAGCGAGGACAGAACCTCGGCATTGTCGATGATGTCCGGTTCGACCAAGGTGAAGGGCGCCAGTTCAGGGTAATGCTCCTTCAACTGGGCCACCGGCATGCGATCCACGTACCGGACCCGGGCGGCGTCTGGAACCTTGAGTGGATTGTGCAAGGCCCCCACCTCAATGCCGTCGCCACAGAGATATGCGTTAGCAATGGATTGGCGGTCGAACTTGTTGGCAGTCATCACATTCTCCAAAGCTGTATACGTGGGGGTGGAACTACCCTTCCACCGGCCGCAGAGCAAGGTATTCGGGGGCATCGAAGCGCCTCGGGGTTGCATTGAGGTGCTACGCCCACTATCGGTACAACAACCCCAGTTTTTCTCAATTTCCCACCCCTGCCAGGCTCAAGGACTTTACGAAATCCTGATTTTGCAAGTGTACAAAAACCTAAGGCCGCCTGAGACGCCAAGGGCATGTTGCCGCCCGGAACGAATGCCGGAGATAGCGCCGAAAGGTATCCCAGCGATAGCAAAATAGTGTCGGCCGTTGATCGGCCGAACGGGTGTGCAAGGTGGTGGGGACGCTGGTTATCGTAGCCCCCAGCTTCTTAGCCCAGTACAACTCCTCGACGATCACGGGGAAGCCACGCTCGGTCAGAGTCATGCGCATGGCCAGATCGGTGCGGATGGCGCGAAAGCCGTTGGTGCAGTCGGCGATGCCGACGCGGAACAGCGCCCGGGCTACGATATTGCCAACATGGCTGAAGGCCGCCCGTTGCCACGGTACATCGGCTAGACTGCCTCCCGGCGAAAACCGACACCCCTTGATCAGGTCCCAGCCCTCCAGCATCGGCGGCACGAAACGGGCGATATGGGCGGGAGGATTGGTTAGGTCGCTGTCCATGAAAAGGACATAGGGAATACCGCGTTCGGTCGCTGCCCGTACTCCGGTGACAAGTGCCCCGCCATAGCCGGCATTGGCCTGGTGGATGAGCTGAAAACCGCCAAGGTCGGACAAAATTCGGTCGAGTAACGGCCCAGTGCCGTCACTGCTACCATCGTCGATCACGATGAAGGCGCTGGAAGCCGACAACTTGCCCAGTTCGGTCGTGACGGCACGGATGCACCTCTCTGCTCCTACTCGTTCATTGTACATGGGAACGACCACGGCAAACAAAGGTGGGCGAGTGGATTCAGTTATCATCGAACGTAGCAACTCCCACAGGACGGACCCGGTCCAGGTTCGGTCCCCATTGCCTCCGGGATACGAAGCAGGAAATCATGAGAAACAAAGCTCTAGGCGTAGTGGGCCAGCATTTGACCCGCATTAGCGATTGGATAGGACACGCCGTTCTTGAGATCGACGGCTTCTACCGTCACCGCTCCCCCTTCGGGCGGTAGGACTTGAACAGGAATGAAACAAGAAAACCCGACAGCAAATAAATTATTATCGACGACGCGCGCCACGTCGGAGCGTCCCAAGCCGTAGCGTGCGAGGAAGCGCTTGCCGTTGATGTTCACAACGATGCCGTCGGCCGGCCAATTTCCGGGCAGGCCGGCCCAGCCAACCATTGAGAACTCACGATCCGAAAGGCGGATGCTCTCGCCGCCGGCCGGCGAAGCGACGCCACAAATGTTGTCGATGAACCCGATGGCCTGCTGCGAGGACGAGATTAGTGATACGTCGGCAAGAGGTGATGTCTCGTCATTTTTGTGATTGCCACGGTGAAATATGTCCATGATGGAAGCCAGCAAGCCCTCCTTGTACGCCGTCGTGTTGATCTCGACAGCCGGCAGGCGCCCCTCGGCGGCGGCCACGGCCGCCAGTCTCAACTCCTCGATGGCGGGACTGGCGGCGGCCTCGTCGGGAAAACGGTGGCGCAGTGCTGCGATGAAGTTGGGAATCTCCTCCAGCAAAGACGGACAAGTGAAGTCCAGTTGATTCAGCCACGATAGCTGATTATAGGTCGATCCTCGGACCGCGTTGCCCACCAGAACCCGCCGAAACGACCGCATTTCGTGGGTGTTCTTGCCATCGGCCGTCTCCCAATGGTTCATATCAACCAGTCCGATGCCGTACTTGCTCGGATTAACCGAAATCGGGCTGTTGGGCAGCATTGCCATTGCATTCGGCGGGAAATAGTTGCAATAGCGCCAAGTGCGGGAAATAAAATTCATCGTCTCGATGACATCGGTAGCCTCCTCGCCGGGGTATCCGACCATCACCGGCATCGCCGAAGACATTCCTAATTCCCAGCATTCGCGCAAGATCCGCTCGGCCACCACCAGATCGTACCGCTTGTTCATTAGGTCGACGACGCGCTGGCTTCCACTCTCGAATCCCCACAGGAATTCGCGACAACCAGATCGGTACATTTTCTTGAGGAAATCGAGCGTCAGCCCATCCCGGAAATGAGCCTGTCCACCCCAGGTGAACTTTACCCCTCTTTCGATCACAAGATCGCAGAACTTCTCAAGCTCAGACATCTTTCCGTCAATAAGGGAATCCGCAAAATACACATGCGGCACCGGCTTATACCTTGAAAAGTAATTAATATTTTCAACAAGTTCATCAACGACATCCTCGGCCCTACGGAACCGGTACAAGCGGTTGTTGGCGAATTCGCTACAGAAATGGCATTTGTAGATACACCCTCGCGACAGATGGGACGGGATGTCGCCCGGGGAGGCGTACTTATCCAAGGGAAAACCCTGGAAGGTGGTGCACGTCTTGATATCGCGCAAAACAGGCATTTCTGGCGGGCCGTTTTCAACGGTAACCCCCTCATCCAGGTAAGCAAAGCCGGCGATCTTGGTCCTAATGTCCTGGGTGCGGCCGAATTCCTCCAGAAAGGCGGGTAACGCGATTTCCGCCTCGCCCATCAGGATAATGTCGGGCGACCGCTCCGACCCGGCGGTTAACAGGGTCGTGCCCATCTCGCCGGGATAACAGGCCACGCCGCCGAACAGCACCTTGGTGTTCGGAGAAATTTCCCGCACGATCGCGCAGATCTCCTGAGAGAAAGCCCGCGTCCAGTTATTGACCGAAAAGGCGATGATCGAGAAATTTTGCCCATGGAAATGCCGGGTCAGCGTCCCGACGAAGAAGTCACGGTATTCGGCAAACATGGACGAAACGAAGTCGTCTCGCAACCAGACTCCCAGGCTGTCGAAATCCCAATAAAAGTGCTTCGCCGGCTCAATTGCGTTGTAGAATTCAATGTTGATATCGGCGACGCTGACACCCCATCCTGTGCCACGGGCAATCTGCGCAACTGCAGCAACGGAATAGAATGGATGGAAAATACCCCATGCCGGGGCACCAATCACAAGAATACTTCCCATCATCCATCCCCTAGCTTGCGATGCAAGGACACAGGCTATTGCCCGGCCCCACCTTGTGCAGAATCCCGGAAAATAATCGCCGGGACGTTCCCAGCTCCAACCTAGGAGCCCAAAAGTCTGAATGAAATTGCAATACACAAATCCAAAAATCAGAAGAGCGCCGATTATCTTGACGAGACCCATTGTTCCGCAAAGGTTATTACTCCCAGGAATCCTGGCGTCCCGTCATCTTCCGCCAAGTCGCACACCTGGGGTATAGGACAGTTCGGACAAGGCCCGCGCCCGATCCATGGCGAACACACGAATCTGTCCGCTGGCCAGGGCGCCGGCCACCGTAACGCGAAAGCCGGACCGCTCTGCGGTAAGGGCGTTGAAGTGAGCGGCGACATCCCCTCGCTCAACCGCCGGCACCACCTTGGCGACCGCCCGGCCATCCCGGAACACAATGACGGTGGGGGCTGGGCTCATGTCCTTGGTGTCCACCGCCCAGCCATGCAACACGACGATTCCCCCCTCCTCTTCCGCTCCATCGACCCAGCCAGCCAGTGTTCCCGCCACAGGGGCGGAACGCCCGTCGGGAATGATGATCCCTTTCAATGACACCTTGTAGTCGCGCCAGGATTCATCGGCCTTCACCGCCTCATTGGCGGCCACGGCGGCCACGGCGGCCACGACGGACAGCGGAGGTTGGGGCAACGGCAGCAGATAGGGCAGCGCCGCCAGCAGCACCACAAGGATTGTGAAGGCAACCAGGGTGATGTTCAAGCGGCCATTGAAGTCAGCCCATCGGGTTTGCCCGGTCATAACCATCTCTCTCAATAGAGTGTGTCGGAGGTGTCCCGCGATACCACCTCGGCCGTCACGCCTTCGGGCAGGTGCTCGACGACAATACGAGGCTGGCGGCCCACGCGTTTGGCAACATCCCAAAACCAGACCCGATCCAGGGCCAGGGCGTGGTGCCGCATCACTCCGCGGGCCTCGAAGGAAATTTCGTACACTTTGCCGTCAATCTCCACGGGCACCACTACCCGCCCGGCAGGAGCCTCCACCAGCATAACCTCGCGGCAGGGCTCGGAGGCTGCGCAGGGCGGGGTCCTCTCGGCCGCGCCCACGGCACCCAGCGCCCCCGCGTTGAAGCGTGAGCCGAGACGACCCCGCCAATACTCCATCGCCACCGGTTCGTCGGCCCGGCGCCGTCGCAGGATATCGAGCGGTCCAACGGAGCCGTGAGGGACGTAGTCGCCGATAACCGCGTCATAGATCAGCGGAACGCGCACCTCGTTCGGAACAGCGTCGAATGCCGTCTGGCGGGTATCGAGCACCACGCGTTCCGGGGTACGGTCGCGTAGCCATTGGACGTTCTTGCGCTGCTCGTAGATCGGCGAGGCATTGTAGATGTTGACGTGATAGGGTGTTGGTTGGTCTAGTAGCAGATATAGAATGGCGTTGTCGGTCAGGACATAGACTGGGTGGGCTTCTCCCCCCATACCTTCAGCGCGAAGCGCCGCCGCCGCCGCCATCTCCCAAGTGAAATGGCTGAAGTGGTCGGGTTGATAGCGGGCTTCATTGGCCCGCCGCAGAAGGTCACGCTCCTCGGTAAGGATGCGGACGAAGGACGGCAACCGATCAAACCCTGCCTTGAAATGGCGCCATTGGGCTGCTCCGCCGGACGAGACGAGCAGCAAGGCTACATGCCCACCAAGGATGGCGCCCACGACCACCGCGCGAATGATCGGCGCGCCGCGCGACATCGCCACGTACAGCGCGAAGCCCAGGCTGGGAATGAGGAAGAGCTGCCAGTCGATGGGCCGGACAAAGTGCTTTTGCGCCATCATCATGCCGACCAACCCGATCACCAGCAGGGCCGGGCCGACCGGGCGGCGGCGGGCGCTTTCCCATGCTCCGATCACTACGCACGCAAGCACGCCCGCGGCAATGAAGAACCTGACCCCCAGTAACGAAGAGACGGAAGCCTGCGCGTCGTAGGCCTGGGCAGAGGCCGCCGCCTGGTCCGATAACCCAGCGTAGAAGTCTATAGTTCCATGCAATTGGCCTGAGATAGCCCAGACGCTGAGCAACAGGGCGACCATCCCCGCTGGAACGAGGAAATGCGCGGCCAGCCGTGCCCAGATGGCCGCCCGGCCCGGCCATCCATCCCGTAACAGATCAAGCGCCAGAATCGCGGCGACGGCCGGCGAGGCATAGGCGAGTTGCACGGGCTCGACGAACAGCGCCTCGCCGAACATAATCCAGAAAAGCCAGGGCCGACCCTCACGGCGTCCAGCCGCCAGATATGACAGAGCAACCGTGATGCTCAACAGGTAACGGTAGGCCCCCCAATAAACCATCTCCTGTTCGCCGACGATGGCGAGGATAATGATGATCGCGGCCGGCCCCACTCTCCCGATGACCGCCCGGAGCGACAGGAACAGGCCGATATGGGTCGCCCCGCGCACCAAACTGGTGGCAACGGGTCCCCACGGCAACGGCAGATCGAAGGCGAAGAACCCGGAATAGGGAAACCAGTAGTCACGCAACGGCAGGCGCCCATCGTGCGCCATGGCGCCCCACACCAGAACATTGTTGCCGTCCCAATTCGGCTCGTATTGTACCGAAAGGTAATGGTTGGCCCAGCCCCGGAGTTCCGGGAAGTCATAAATGACGATGGCCGCGACCCCGAGCCAAAGACCCCACCGCTCCCAGCACCCGGCATGCTTGGCGTCGTCGGCCTGAATCGCGGTGCCTTGGCGGCGAGCAAGAAAAAAGGAAGCAGCCGCCATGAACAAGGAAAGAACCACCAGTGCCTTTCCGGCTCCGCCCAGCGACTGGCCGAGATAGATGGCCTGGCCCACCGCCATCGAGGCCGTCCCCCAACTGGACAGAGTGGCGGACAGCGATGGAAAGATAAAAACGGTCACCGCCACGGTGATGCCAGCCAGGGCCGCGTGCGCGCGCAGCCCCTGCGAGACCAAGCCCACGCCGAGCAAGGCGATGAAGCCGAACGCCACAACGCCGACGACCGCGCGAGGTGTCCCGAGGGCGCTGACGAATTCGAACACCCCAGGGGGGAGGTTGGTTGCCAGATGCACGAAAACCGACCCTACCAGCATCGGGTCAGAATTCACTGCGGTAAAGCGGAACGCCCCACCCTCAACCTTTGCGTCCCGAATGTTGCCGCCGGCCCAAGACGCCAGATCCTCCGGCGTAAAATTCGCAACGACGACTCCGCCGCTTTCGATCGCTATCCCATAGATAGCGATGGACGCGCCCTGAGCCTCTCCAGGGTCCAGGCGGATCAGGCGCAGATCCTCGTGCAGCCCGCTAACCACGTAGTCGCGGCGCCCGCCCTTTTGCAGCACTGCGCGCAACGGCTCGCGGGAAAGGTCGTTGACATAAAGCTCAAGGATCTCGCCATCACTGACTTCCATACTGATGCGCGCCACCCCGGCACTGGCGGGAAGCAAGGCTCTCACATCCAAACAGGCAATAGTGGCAACTACGGCGGCAAGAAGAACAAGAAATGTTAGTCGAATTTCTCCATCAACTCTATTCAAAAAGTCCATTGGACATGCCCAAAACAGTTTATAGAGTCACCTGGGGCAAAGACACGGAACCGTAGCCTAACCCCCACCAATCTTCAGTATGAAATAGCCCAGTTTGCCTGAATTTGTCCAGGCATCATGCGTAGACACAGTGGTTTGAAATGCGAACAAATCGCATTTCAAACCACTGCTCAGGGATAAGCCGTCTCGTTTTCAATCGCACTTTTCTTGCTGGAATCGGCATGCTATGTAACGCACAATCAGAACCTGGGTAAGCACCTTCGCGGAAACCCCTTCGAGGATTGATACTGGCAGGATGCCAATTTTCAGACTGAACCGGACGTGGGGCGCCGCCATTCACGACCTTGTTATGACGGGTGTATCGTTGCCGCTGGCATTGATCTTGCGCGTGGGTGACCTGTCGGCTGTCTCCTGGAGGTTGACCGACTTACTGTTGTACGATGGCCTCCTGCTTGCCATTGCCGCAGTGTTTTTCCCCATTAGCGGCCTTTATCGCGGCGTGTGGCGCTATGCCTCTATCGCGGACTTGGTGACCCTGACGCGAGCAACCTCGTTAGTGCTGCTGGTCTTCTATGTGGCCCTGTTCCTACTCACCCGGTTGGTCGAGTTGCCTCGCTCGGTGCCAATCATCCACGAGTTCGTGTTGATGGCCCTGTTGGGGGGGGCGCGCTTCCTCTACCGTCTCCTCAAGGACCGCCGTCAGGTCGCCAAACTGTCGGCCAAGGGCCGGCAGCGGATTCCGGTGCTGCTTGCTGGGGCGGGGGACGAAGCCGACTTATTCATCCGCGCCAGCCGCTCCAGTTCTTCGGTCTATTGCGCCATCGGTCTGCTCTGCGAAGGTAACGGCAGGGTTGGACGCAACATCAACGGTGTCCAGGTGCTGGGCACCGTCGACGAAGTCGCCAAGGTGGTCACTGAACTGGGCGAACGCAACCAGCGACCCCATCGCTTGGTCATCACCGACAGCCGCATGGACGGCGCGGTGGTCCGCCGCCTTTTGGATGAAGCAGAGCGGCTGGGTCTACCAATGGCTCGCTTGCCCCGCTTGACCGAACTGAAGGAAGGCGCTGAGGACCGCCTAGACCCGCGGCCCATCGCCGTCGAGGACCTACTGGGCCGGCCCCAGGCTGTGCTCGACCGCGCTTCGATGGAAAACATGGTGCGCGGTCGCCGGGTGATGGTCACCGGGGCCGGCGGCTCGATCGGCTCGGAACTGGTGCGCCAAGTGTCTGATTTCGGCCCAGCTTCACTGTTGCTGTTTGACGCCTGCGAGTTCAATCTGTATTCCATCGACCTGGAGATCGCCGGCCGACATCCGGGACTGGCGCGCCAAGCCGTGCTTGGCGACGTGCGTGACGGGGTCCGGGTGCACCAAGTGATCGACCAGAACCGCCCCGAGTTGGTGTTCCATGCCGCCGCTTTTAAACATGTGCCGATGGTCGAATACAACCCGGACGAGGGCGTGCTGACCAACGCGGTCGGAACTCGCCAGATGGCCGACGCCTGTCGCGCCGCCGGTGTCAGGTTGATGGTTCAGATCTCCACCGACAAAGCGGTGAACCCCACCAACGTGATGGGCGCCTCGAAGCGTATCGGCGAGATGTATACCCAGGCCCTAGACTTGGAAGAGGCCGGCACGGGCGGTACCCGTTTTGTTACCGTGCGCTTCGGTAACGTGCTTGGCTCTACGGGCTCGGTGGTGCCGCTGTTTCAGAAACAGCTGGCGGCAGGCGGGCCGCTTACCGTCACTCACCCCGAGATGACCCGCTATTTCATGACCATCCGCGAGGCGGTCGAATTGGTGTTGCAGGCTTCGGCGCTTGGCCTCCAGTCGTCGGCGTATCGAGGCAAGATCTTCGTTCTCGACATGGGCGAGCCTGTGCGCATCGTCAACTTGGCCCGCCAGATGATCCATCTGGCGGGCTTGCGCCCCGACGTAGACGTCGCCATCACCTTTACGGGGCCCCGTCCCGGCGAGAAGCTATTTGAGGAAATCTTTCACGGGGCCGAGCCGCCGCTGACCACCGAGCGTCCAGGCATCCTAGTGGCTGCACCCCGCTTCGTCGATGTCGGCGAGATGGCGGTAGTGCTCGACGAGTTGGAGGCCACCTGCCGCGCCCACCAGTCCGACCGTGCACTAGCCATCGTGCGCCAGTTGGTCCCGGAGTTCTCGTTTGTGAGGACCGCTGGCCGTATCGAGCGTCCTGCCCAAGCCCGAGATGCCTTTGTTGCTGCTCAGGCTGCGGTGGGGTAAGCATATTTTATGCTCGCTCAGCGAGCGGTTCTTCAGGAGGGAGTTGACGATATGGGGAAGACTTGCCGTGGTTGCGGGGCGGATGCCTTGGAGTTATTCCTCGACCTAGGGGAGATGCCGCTTGCCGGAGGCTTTCTCGCGGATGAGTCCGCCGCAGCCAAAGAGAGCAAATATCCCCTGCCTGTGCACGTCTGCAAGGAGTGTGGCCTAGTGCAGATTGTCGATCCCGTCGACCCGGAAATTCTGTTCCAGGACTATTCCTTCTCGTCGAGTACCGTGGCCCCGCTGGTCAAGCATTTCGAAGGCTATGCTGCCTGGATCAAGGAGCGCTTCTCTCCCGCATCAGTGATCGAATTCGGCTGCAACGACGGCATTTTGCTGCGCCCGCTGGAGGCGGTGGGCGTCAAGGCAGTGGGCATCGACATCTCGGCCAACATCACTGGTATTGCACGGGACAAGGGCCTGGACGTGGTCACCGGCTATTTCGGTCCCGAGGTGGCACGTCAACTGGTCGATCGGGTTGGCCCCGTCGACCTAGTGACCGGCTCCAACGCCTTCGCCCACAACGAAAACCCCCGGGCGATCATCGAAGGCGCCAAAATCGCACTGAAGCCCGATGGCGTCCTGTGCCTGGAAGTGATGTATGCCGGCGACTTGCTGGAGCAGGTACAGTGGGACACTCTGTATCACGAGCATCTTACCTTCTACAGCCTGGGGACCCTGTCGCGACTTCTGGGCGACAACGGCTTCACAGTCTTCCACGCAGAGCGCATTTCCATGCACGGCGGTTCGCTGCGGATCGCCGCCACCCGCAAGGTCGGCGTGTCGCCCAGCCCCGAGATGCAGGCCGTCCGGGCCTATGAGGAGGGGTTGAAGCTTAACGACTACAACACCTGGATGGGCTTCGGCGAGCACGTCCAGCGCAAGATCGACATTGTCAAGGATACACTGACCCGGCTGTCCAAGACCTCGCGCATCTGGGGCTATGGCGCCGCTGGCAAAGCCACATTGTGGGTCAACGCCTGCGGGCTGACCTTCCTTGAGGCCATGGTCGATGCGTCGCCGTTGCGCGCCGGAAAGCTGATGCCCGGAACCCACACTCCCATCGTCTTTCCCGACGAGTTGAAGAAGAACCCGCCGGACTACATCTTCGTCACCGCCTGGAACTATGCGGATGTCATTCGCAAGAACGAGACATGGTTCAAGGGCACCTGGGTGACACCGCTCCCGGACATGCGGTTGTTTTGACCAAGTCGGTGGGGAGGCTTTTATGATCGGGCAGTTCTCTGCCGTGGTCCTGGGAGCCGAGGGCATGTTTGGCTCCATGGCGGCTAGGGTTCTATCCGATGATATGGTGGTCGTCGCCACTAGCCGTCAGGATTTCAATGTCGAGGATGGCACTGCGGGCTTGTTGTCTCAGCTCGTCGGGCGGCCGCCAGGCTTAGTGATCAACGCTATCGCTATGCTGGCCGGGGCGGTGCGTGCCGAAGATCCCGCCTCGCTGCGCGCCGCCTTGCGTATCAACGCCGACTTCCCTCATCTCCTCGCCGAGGTGGCCGGCTCTCTAGGCTGGCGCGTTGTCCATGTCTCGACCGACGGGGTGTTCCCGGCCAATTGTGGACTGGTCGACGAGGCCACTTTACCTCGGCCCGAGGACATCTACGGTCAAACCAAGCTGCTGGGCGAGACACGGGTGGCCAACGCGCTCACCGTGCGCTGCTCGATTATCGGCCCGGTGGGGGGCACGGCCCGGCGCGGCCTGTGGGCCTGGGTCGAGGACCAGCCCCGTGGGGCCGAGATTATCGGCTTCACCGACCAGTATTGGAGCGGCTGCACTACTTGGCAACTGGCCCGTCTGTGCCGCCGCTTGACGGAGCCGACCGAGTTTGACCGCTGGCGGGCCGGCGGTCCAGTGGTGCACTATGCCCCCAATCCCACCGTCACCAAGGCCGAATTAGTCGGTCACTTAGCGACGGTGCTGCGTCCCGATCTTAAAGTTCGGGGGCGTCCCAGTGGATTGCCTCAATGCCGCATCCTGACCAGCCGCCAGCCTGCCGCACCAATGCCGGGCGTGGACGGTGGCTGGCCTAATATTATCGCCGCCACACAACAACAGTTTTCCGTTCTCAAGGGGTAAGATATGGCAAAGAAAAAACTTGCGATCGTCCTCGGCATCCGCCCGGATGTCATCCGTGCCAGCTTGGTGCTCAATCAGATCCGTTCGCGCAAGGACGTCGATGTGACCTTTATCTGGTCTGGTCAGCACTATTCCGACAATCTCAAGGACATTTTCTTTCGCGAACTGGGCGTCGCTCCGCCCGAAGTGGAACTGGGCGCCAGCGGGATGACCGATGCCGAGGTCTCGTCGTCCGTGATCGCCAAGCTTTATCCGATACTTGAGGAACTGCGCCCCGAGGCCACCGTGTTCCTGGGCGATACCAACACCGTGATGGGCTGCCTGGCGGTGACCCAATTGAACATCCCGCTGGTGCACATTGAGGGCTGCATGCGCGCCTATGACTGGCGCATGCCCGAGGAGAAGTGCCGCACCACTATCGACCACCTGTCCGACGTCATCTATACGTACTTCCCGGAATACAAGGAGCAAGGCATTCGCGAGGGCCTCAATCCAGCCGGCATCATGGTGGTTCAGAACCTGATCGTCGATGTGCTGAACGAGTACTACTTCAAGCACAAGACGCGCTATGACGAGATGGCCTCGGCCAGATTCTTCGCCGAGCGAGGTATCGAACGGGGCGAATTCTATCTCTCCACCTGCCATCGCCGCGAAAACGTCGAGAACCGGTTCAACTTGGAAAATGTGCTAAAGTTGTTCGCCGCCACCGACCGCAAGATCTATTTTCCGGCCGGCTACCGCACCCAGCGCAAGCTCAAGGATTTTAACCTGACCCTCCCCGGCAATGTCTTGATGGTCGATCCCATCGGATATGAGGAGATGCTGGCCCTGATGGTCAATTCACGCGGTCTGATCACCGATTCGGGCACCGTGGTGGAAGAGACCGCGGTACTGGGCGTACCAAGTCTGCAAATGCGCCGCGCCACCGAGCGCCCGCAAGTCTATGATTGCGGCTCGTCGGTGAAGTTCGATCCCGGCACACCCGATGATTATCCGCTTGATACCGTCCTGCACAAGCTGGAGAGCCTCTACGGCAAGACCTGGGAACATAAACTGGGCGACGGCCAGGCTTCAGGCCGTATCGTCGGCGACTTGGTTGAGCGCCTGCACAGCCCCGACGGCTTCCGGATGCACCTGCCGGAGCGTTACCACCTGGATATCAGCCGGTCCTGGATCGGCGACGGCCTGTAAGACGGAAGCGGGGAGAGCGGAATGAAGGTTCTCGTCACGGGCGGCAGCGGCTTCATCGGCTCTGCCGTCTGCTTACACCTAGTCAACGACCTCGGGATCGAGGTGGTGAACCTGGACAAGCTCACCTACGCCGCGAACCCTCTCTCCCTGGCTCCGCTCGAAGGCGACCCGCGCTATGCCTTCGAGCAAGCCGACATCTGCGACGCCCAGGCGGTGGCCACCATCTTGGCCCATCACCGCCCAGACGCCATCATGCATCTGGCTGCGGAATCCCACGTTGACCGGTCCATCGACGGGCCGCAGGCGTTCATTGAGACCAATCTGCTCGGCACCTTCACATTGCTGAATGCGGCGCACCGTTATTGGCTGGAATTGATGGGGCCGGCGAAGGACAGCTTTCGGTACCACCATATCTCTACCGATGAGGTCTACGGCTCGCTGGGCTCCACCGGCCTGTTCGAGGAGGATTCCCCCTATGCTCCCAACTCGCCCTATTCGGCAAGCAAGGCGGGCTCGGACCATCTGGTGCGGGCGTGGCAGCACACCTACGGCCTGCCCACGGTACTCACCAACTGCTCGAACAACTACGGCCCGCGCCAGTTTCCTGAGAAGCTAATCCCGCTCATGATTATCAATGGGCTAGAGAGCAAGCCGCTGCCGGTCTACGGCAACGGCTTCAACGTCCGCGACTGGCTGCACGTCGCGGATCATGCCCGCGCCCTGGCCCTGGTGCTGCTGCAAGGCGAGGTCGGGCGTAGGTACAATGTGGGCGGTGAGTGCGAGAAGACCAATCTTGAGGTGGTGCACGCCATCTGTGCCCTGCTCGACGAGATGGCCCCCGATCCGGCCGGCCCGCGCCAGCGGCAGATCCGCTTCGTCACCGACCGGCCGGGACACGACGCTCGTTACGCCATCGACACCAGCCGGATCACCAGGGAACTGGGGTGGCGTCCGCGCGAAACCTTTGAAAGCGGCTTAGCCCAGACGGTATGCTGGTACTTGGACAATCGCGAGTGGTGGGAGAGCATCCGTAGCGGCACCTACCGCGGCGAGCGACTCGGCCTTTGCCCGTGAACGCCGGGATATCGTCATGCATACGCTGACCAACCGCCGCAGCTTCTGGCAGGATTGTCTGCCCCATCACCTAGTGACCCTCCCCTGGCGTCACCGCGAGTTGTTGCTTCGGCTGCTCCGGCGTTCCATCGAGGCGGAATACAAGGAATCCGCCTTCGGCTTGGCCTGGGCACTGCTGACCCCGCTGTTGACGCTGATGGTCTATACCTTCGCCTTCACCGTGGTATTCTCTGTACGATGGGATGTGCCGATCAACAGCCGCGCCGAGTTCGCCGTGCTGCTGTACACGGGCCTGATCGTGCTGAATTTCGTTACCACGTGCCTCGTCCACGGGCCGGCCCTGATGCTGGAAAACACCGCCTACATCAAGAATGTGATGTTCCCCGTCGAGATTATCCCACTGGTCAACGTGGGGAAGGCGCTGTTCCACGCCGGGCTGTCCGGCCTGATCCTCTTGGCGGTGCATCTGGTATTCATCGGCCTGCCGCCGGCCACGGCACTGCTGGCGCCGCTGGTATTCCTACCACTTGCGCTCATGGTCACCGGGGCCAGTTGGCTGCTGTCGTCGGTCGGCGTCTACCTGCGCGACATCAGCCAGGTGGTCGGGCTGTCCTGCACCATGCTGATGTTCCTCTCGCCGGTGTTCTATCCGGTTTCCGCGCTGCCTGAGCGCTTCCAGAGGGTGCTCTATCTCAATCCCTTGACCCTGGTGATCGAGCAATTGCGAGGCGTGCTGCTGTTCGGCCGCATGCCGGGCCTGACCGGACTAGTGTTGTTCGGCCTAGCGGCGGTGGCTGTGTCGTGGCTGTGTCTGGTCTGGTTCCAGAACTCCAAGCGCGGCTTCGCAGATGTACTCTGAGAACCCAGGCGGCCTGTGGGGGGCTTGGGAGGGCCGTTCACTGGCGCGCGACAATTACGGTGGCCGGTCAGCGACAATTAGGATGACCGGTATGAGACACCGTCGAGTAGCACCTATACCGCTATCACAAGCAAGCATTGCTCAGCAATAAGGAAGTGCAGCGACAATTACGGTAATTGT
>NZ_CAINTR010000125.1 GCF_903853455.1 uncultured Magnetospirillum sp. | reverse complement strand
GTCGGGGCTCCGCCCCTCCTTACGTCCGGCCCCAGCGGGCAATCATACCGGCCATCATAGTTGTCGCTCAACCGGCCAAGATAATTGTCGGCGGCGACTCGACCACCGGATAGCGCTCCAGGACACCGGCCAACCCCGCCAGAGCTCCATCGAGAAAGCTTCCGCCCTTGCGCCGCTTCTTGTCCCGCGACCGGACAAATTCGGGAAACGCCCCGAGACAGGCGCGGATCAGGAAGTAGCGGTCGTTGACCCGGCCGACATCGATATTCGTGGGAACGGCGTCGGCCAGCGCCGCCGCTGCCAGGCTCAGGTCGAACGGCACCCCAAGCTGCCGCGCCATGTAATTCATGGTTCCCAGCGGCAGGATGCCCAGTTGCTTGCCGCTGCCGATCACGGCTTCGAGGGACCGGGACAGCGAGCCATCGCCGCCGCCGATGATGACGGCCTGGACGGCAGGGTCGCGGCAGGCCTTGCGGACCGCCCGCCCCATATCCTTTCCCTCGGCGATAAAGATCTCGGCCTCGTGGCCCCGCGCTGTCCAGATGGCCGACAGCCGGGCAGCCACCGCCGGGGGCGACAGTCGGGCGACGGTTCCCGCCCTGGCATTGATGATCGCGGCGATACGCATCCTACAGGCCCGCCCTTGGTCAGTGACGGAGAGGGACCCGAACTACAACTGCCATCTCATGCCACTCTTCTTGTCCGCGGGCACCTTGACCACGATGTCGTGGCACTTGATGCATCGCCCCGCTGGCGGATGCGGCTGACGGGTGGTCGGTAGAATGGGAGGGCCCAGCTTACGGACCCGCGACAGGTTCTCCAGCACCGCCCCATACGGCGTCTTGAACTGGGACCCGGCAGCGGCACCGCCGACCATCAGGTGGCATTGAATGCAATCACCCACATAGGGATGCGGCATGCCGGTTCCCGGCTTGACCGGCGGAATGTGGCGAATGGTCATCAGCTTGTAGCGAACCGGCGGTTCGAGAATATGCTCCAGCGGCGAGAGGATCGACGGTTCCATGGGCAGGGGCAGCCGCCCCAGCAGAAGCCCCTCCGCCCGCCGCGGCGTGGTGACACCCGCCATGCCCGGCACGCTGGACAGCTTGTCCCAATACAACCCCAGTCCGACCACCATCAGCAAGGCGATCGTCCCCAAGGTCATCCAGCGACGGCCGCCCCCTGGCGCACCCATGCTCAGTTTCCCCGTCTCGTGTGGCTCACGGCACAACCATCCACAGCGCCAACCCTTCGTCATCGCGCAACTTGCAGGTCCGCCCGCCAACCAGGATGGACTTGGCGTAAAGTTCGGCATTGGGCCGCGCCGCATCGAACTGGAAGCCGACGCCGCTGATCCGCGCTCCGTCGAAGGATGGGCAACCGATCTGGCTGAGATAGGATTGCGGCGCGACGGAAATCTCCTGCAAAGCGCCGGTGCCGTTGTCGATCCAGATATGGACCTGCCCCCATCCCACATCGTTGCCGATGCTGGCCACCTGGGTAACGCGCCCGCCGAATTGCATGGGCGTCGCCGGCGTGAAGGGCGACAGCCCCGGCAGGGCGGCGGGCAGCGACATGGCGGCACCGCCGGCCGCGCCGCCAGTCTTGTCGCCACTCCTGACGGCACCGAAGCGGTCGGGAAGCAGGGCGGTCACCACCAGCGCCAGAACCAGCACGGCCCCGATGGCGAGTACCGACTGACCGGACACCAAGCTTCCGACCGCCCCCCGAATGTGGGCCAACATTTGCTCTGGCCGGAAGTCCATGGCGCCCCTCTCTCGATCAGGTTCGGGCCGTCACCCCGGCGACGGGCGCCGGGCTGACGAACAGACGGATGTCGCGGGCGTGGGGGATTTCCTCCTGGATGCGCTGGCGCACCGCCTCGGCCACCACCGAGCTGTCCTTGATCCGCAGATTGGGATCGACGCGCAGGCGGATGTCGAAATGCACGTCCTCTCCCACATGGCGTCCACGCAGGAAATAGATGCTGTGGACCATGGGCGTATCCATGGCGACCTGCCATGCGGTTTGCAGCAATTCAGTATCCACCGAACTATCCATCAGTCCGTGAACCGCCTTGCCGATCAATTCCAGACCGATGCGACCGACCAGAGCCGACACGCCGATGGCGGCGATGGTGTCGGCGATGGGGAAACCGATCACCGAGGCGATCACTCCCACCATCACCGCCGCCGACGAAATGGCGTCGGAGCGGTTGTCCCAGGCGTTGGCGATGATGGCCGGGCTGTTGTTCTCGTTGCCGACGCAGATCTGGTAGCGATACATCAGCTCGTTGACGATGACCGTCACCGAGGCGCCGAGGGCGGCGAAGATGCTCGGCGCCACATACGTGCCCGAGATCAGCTTCATCACCGAGCCGTACATCAGGAAGCTGGCGCCGATCAGCAGCAGCGAGCCGACGATGGCCGACGAGATATATTGGATGTTGCCGTAGCCGAAGGGATACTTGGCGTCCGCCGGCTTGTCCGAAATCTTTATGCTGAGCTGGGTGACACCGCTGGCCACGACGTCGGCGCCCGAGTGCAGCGAATCGGCCACCAGAGCGACGCTGCCGCTCATGAGCCCCAAGATGCCCTTGAAAAGAGTCATGCAGATGTCGGCGGTAAAGGCCCACCAAACGACTTCTTCGCGGCAGTCTCTGCAGTTTTCGAACTTCATCGGTTCATGTATTCCACAAGATTGGAGCCCAGGATGCGGTAATTGTCACCGACCTTCTTCGCCTTGATCTTATCGGCCCGGATCAGCCCAAGCACCTCCAGCCGTTCCATCCCCAGAAGTTGGGCTGCTTCGGCGCTGCTGTAGATCCGGTGCGGCAGGATTTCCTCCCCGAACATTTTTTCCACCAGAACCATGGCGCCCTGGACGAAGGTCACCAGAGCGCTTCCCTTGATCACGGCCGTCCAGATCATTATTTGGTCTCCTGCACACGCGCCAGAGGCAGTAGTTCCTGGAAAAGCTGCGGCGTGATGACGGGCGTGTCTCCATCGGGCTTTTCGTGGAAATACTCTACACGCTTGAAGCCGGTGATCATCGCCAGATAGTCCCACGGCCATTTGGTAATCTCGACATTATAGGTCGCGGCGGCGGCGTTGTAGTCCTCTCTCTTGGTGGCGATACGATCCTCCATATCGACGAGCGAGGTCATCATGTGCCGATAGGTGTCCACCGACTGGATGTTGGGATACTGCTCGACGATGGCCATCAGCCGTCCCAGCGCGGTGCCGAAGCCGCCATCGCCCCCCAGCAGCGCCTTCCCGGCGCCGCCGTCGCCCAGCAGCTTTCCGAGCCCGCCCTGCTTCATCAGTTGTTCAAGGGCAGAACCGATTGGGCCACCCTTGCCGGCTTCCACCGCCTCGGTGCGCTTGTCGGCGGCATGAGAGAAGATGGAGTGCTCGAGGGCGGCGTGGTTCAGCGTCAGCTTGACCAGATTACCGAAGAGATTGTCGCGCCGCTGGATCATGACCTCGTAATTGGAGCGCTTGGCCTGCGCGTCCTCGAACATGGCGACGAAGGTGTTGTAGCGCAGCAGCAATGTGGTGATGAAGGCAACAAGCGACAGCACCGAAACGGCCAGCATCAATTGCACCGGGCCGCGCCCCATCCGCTGGGGCGCTTCCTCGACCACGTACAGTTGGGCCAGCAATTCCTCGGACTGCTTGACCCGCTGTAGCGTACTGAATTCGACCTGTGCGGCCGAACCTGCTTTCGCGTCGCCTACAGCCATGTCTGCCTCGCTGCGATCATCATCTTGATGAAACTTCCTTTACGGGCCGCTCAGGCGGCCGAGCCCTCGTCGAGTTCATTGGCCTTCTTGAAATGCGGCAAGGCTTCCTCGTGCGAGCCCATCTGCTCGTAGCTGAAGGCGATCGCACGATGCACCTTGCCTTCGTTGGGGCGTAGCCCCAGGGCGATCCTGAAGCTGTCGATGGCTTCGTCGAAGCGGCCGAGATTGTCCAACGCCACGCCCAGACGGAACCGGACATTGAAGTTGACGGGATTGGCCTCCGCCACCTTGGTCAACAACGGGACCGCGAGATCGTACTTCTGCACCTGCACGTAGGTCAGGCCGAGGACGGTCGCCACCTTGATGTTGTCCGGAGCGTCGGCCAGGGAGCGTTCGAGCAATTCGGTGCCACGATCCACGGCTCCGGTCTTAACGTAGGCGATTCCCAGATGTAACGCCACGTCCACATCGAAGGCGTTGGCGTCATATACCTGCTCAAGCAACATCACCGCCTGTGAATAGCGCCCCGCCTTGGCATGCGCGATACCTTTGTCACGGTAATACACTTGACGAATATCGTCATTGACCGAGAAGGCCGAGCGGAACGCATCGACCATGTTCGCCCCGAGCTTCTTCGCCACGGAAAGGCCGAAATGCGTGTAAAGGGTGACCTCGTCAAGGATATCCGACGGCTTGCTAGACATACTACTCTCCAAAATCCGAATCAGGTGGCACTGATTATTTTATCACGTGGCAGGCTTCGCACGGCCCGCGCACTTCATGGGAACTGACGCCCCGGGCGACAACGTCACGCGTTATCACCGGAGGGGGCAGGCTGATCAAATCGGGATCGGGGGCCAACTCGAACCCCTGGCCGACGGGATGACAATCGGTGCAGGCACCGCGATAGCCATGGGGCCGCGGATCGCCCGGCAGAATCATCGGCGCACCTTCCAACTGGGCGAAGCCCAGGCCACCCTCGGCCTCGCGCAGCACCACGGTCAGCTTGCGCAGCACCGCCGCGCCCGGCCGATTGTCCTTGCGGAGCACGCTGATCCGCGCCTCGGATCGGTTCGCCACATTGCGGGTTGCCGCCTGGAAATTCTCCATGTCGGTGACCGGGGTATCATCGATCCTGACGATGATGTCCCCTCCCAACAGCCCGGAAAACGCCGCATTCAACGTAACCTCGCCCAGCAACACACCCTGCACGCCGCGAGGATAGTTCAGCTTACGGGCCAATTCCTCGGTCATCAGCCGGCCGTCCATGCCCTGCCAGTGCCCCTCGAACACCTTGAGCTTGCGCGGGACGAAGTTCGGCAGCGGCGAATCGGTCGCCATCGACGCCCCCCCGCCCACCGCCGGGTCAGGCTCCACCGGCATGGCGACATTGGTCGCCTGGGGAAACACCATCCCGGTCATGGCCACTGGAGCCGCGACCGGCCCGGCAGCAACAATCTGGGACGGCGCGTTCGTCGTTTGGGGCGAAACCGCCCCTTGCCGCCCGATGACCAGCGTCAGGGCGACGACGATCCCCGCCGCCAGAAGCGCGAGCTTGCTATTCATTCCCGGCCAACCCCGAAGCCATGGTCATCATCCCGATGTCAGCATCTTGAGCGCGATGGCGGCCATGGTTGCCGCGTACACGCCCTTAAGCACCCGCACCGGCAGCACCCGCATCAACCGAGCCCCGATGATTCCGCCGACATAGGCGCCGGGGATCATCACCAGAGCCAGGGTCACCGGCGCCTCCCAATGGATCAGGCCGGTGCTGGCGCCGTGGAAAAACGCCACGAGCGTCCCGGCCACCGAGGCCCAGAACACCAGGACCGAACTGTTGGCAATGGCGTTTTGCAGGCTGATGCGCCCGAGATAACGCTGCAACGGCACCTCGATGACGCCGCCGCTGATGCCGAGAATGCCACTGAACAGACCCATGGGCATCCCCAGCACCACCGACCGGATCGGACCTTCCGGCAGAGCGATGCCGGCGGACTTGGCCTTGGGAGTGCCATCGGCCATGGCCATCAACTCATCCATGTCGTCTTCGGCGGCGGCAATACTTTCGGCCGTATCTTCGCCGGCGTTGGGCTGAAGAATTTCGAGGACCGCCTTGCCCGCCATGATCAGGGCGAACAGGCCCAGCAGCACGCCCACCACTGAATCACCGATGGCGTTGCCAATGAAATAACCGATGATCACGCCAGCAACGCCCCAGAGGATCAGGGGCTTGACCTTGTCCCACTGAACCAGTCCGGCCTTGTCGTTGCGCAAGGCGGCGGCACCATAGACCACGACGTTGGTCAGAAAGACCACCGGGCGGATCAGATACATGCCATAGCCGAAGAAGACCATCATGCCGGCCACCTGCAGTACGCCCCCCCCCATGGTCATCATGCCGCCGGTGATGCCGGCCGCCAGGGCGAGCATGACCAGGCCGAGGATATCGGCGATGGAGTATCCACCGATCTGGGCGCCGCCCACATGGTCGGTGTCGATGAACGGCATGCCCGAAGGGATACCGGTGGTGACCGTTCCCTGAACCACGTTCATGCCCATTCCCGGCACGGCGGTCGGTCCGCCGACCACCGCCCTGGCCTTGGACCACCAATTGCTGGACCCGGCGGCCACGGTCTGGGTCCGGGCCGGACCAGCGGCGGCGGCACCGGTCTTGAAGCGAACCACATCCTGCAGGTGGGAGACGATCACCGACGCCGGCACGGTGAAGCCTTCCACCTTGCCGGTAGGGCCGGTGGCGGCGATGTTGATGCCGACCAAGTCGCCCTGGGCATTGACCAAGGGACCGCCGGTCTGCTCCCAACTGTAAACCGCGTCGGAGCGCAGCAGATGGGTGATCTGGGTGGTCCCCACCGCCAGCGGCGCGTCGGCCGATTGCACCAGACCCTGGCGCACCAGCGGAGCGCCGGCCATGTTGCGGCCAAAGGCGAAGACTTGCTGACCGGGGACCACGGTCTGGACGCCGGCCATGCGGAAATGCAGGAACTTTTCGGTCGTCTGCATCTTCAGCAGCGCCAAGTCATGGCCTGGAATGGTCTTCACCACCTGGGCGGGGAAGCTGCGGATTCCAGCGGAGGTGGCAACCTGAACCGTGATGTTCGGCACGTTGGCGACGGAATGCAGGGTGGTGATGACGTAACCGTTGGCGCCGACGATGGCGCCCGAGGCTACCGGTCCGGCGTTGACGCCGCCGCCACCCACACCGACCACCGCCGGCGGCACCGTGTAGTACAGGCGCTGGACGTCGGGCATGGCGATGTTGCGGGCCAAGAACTGCCCCACCGATAGGTCGTCGGTGCCATGGAAGTAGTCGTCCTCGTCATAATTGTCGAGGAGATAGGCCCCCCAGGCGAAGGTCAGGAGGATCAGGAACGCCAGGATGGAGACCGGCGTCTTCCACGACCGTTCGCAAAAAACGATCTTGTTGACGGGCTGGTCGCCCATGGTCTCGCCGATTTCAATCATGGCCGTTTTCCACGCTCATTCGAGTTCCTGTTGTCATCGGTCATCCTGCCAGAACGGCTATATATACGGTCGACAGCGCCAGGAAGATTCCCATCAGCGGCAGCCCCCATCGCACATATTCCCGATGGGTGAACTGAAGACCGGCGGCGGCGGCGGAAGCCAATTCCGGATGCCGCTTCACGAAGCTGGAATATTGGTTCATGGCCAGGGCTCCCGCCGTGGCGCCGGAGAGCGCCGCCGACGATCCCGCCATGATGCCGAGCGCCAGCGCCCACCACGCCGCCTGCCCGTCGCCATCCAAACGGAGCGTCGCCGCCACCGGGGCGAAGACCGCCGCCGAGGTGCCGCCGCCCACGAAAATGGTCACGCCCGCCGCCATCCACATCAGAAGAATGGCACGGACACGATCATGTCCAGCGGTGATCCCTTCCAGCCAAGCTACGGCCCAATCAAGAACACCGACCGCGGTCAAAGCTCCCACCATCACGAACAGGCCGCCGAAAAACAGGATGTCGCTGCCACCACAGGCGGAAAAGAAGTCATCATCCTTGAACCGCCCCAGCGCCAGCGCCGTCAGGCCGGCAACAAAGGCGATCCAGCCGGGTCGCACGTTCAGCGGTCCGGCCAGAACCAAGCCGGCGACGGTAACGCCGAAAATGATCAGGCCATAGCGCAGAAGCCGGCGGTCGATATTGCGATGACGCAATTCCTCCCCCCGCACCCAGGCCGAATCCACCGGAATTTCCGCGCCTTTCCAGTCCCCCAGGCGCGACTCGAAGAATATCAAGGTCGCCGCCAGCAAGAACAGGCAGGCGGGCATCATCCCCGCGATGAAATCGTTGAAATGAAGCCTCCCGGCCGAGGCCAGGATCATATTGGGAAAGTCGCCGATCATGGTCGATGATCCGCCCAGGTTGGCGGCGATGATCTCGGCGATGATCACCGGAACCGGATCGATGCCGGTGCGGAAGCACACCGTCAGCGTCACCGGAACCACCACCGCCACCGTAACCAAACTGTTGCTGGCCAATGAAATACCATAGGTCACCAGCGCCATCATCACCAGTATCCAGCGTCCCTGGCCCTGCGACAGTTCCGCCGTCCCCGCCGCCAGATAGGCATAGACCCCGGAACGGGCCAGCAGGGCGGAGATGGCCGCCATGCCGAAGATCAGCGCCAGGGTTTCGAAATAGATGGACTGCACGGCCATGCGCGGCGTGTAGGTGCCGCTGACGGAGCCGATCACCACCAACGCCGCCGCACCAACCAGGACGGCCACATGGCTGTCCTCCGTCCGCCGATAAATCACGGCGAACGTAGCGATGAAGACGGCGACGGTGAGGAATCCAACCACCTAGCTATCCACCTTCGAAAGCATCACTTCGTCGAAGCTCAACGGCTCCTCGGAAAATGTCGGCTCGGTCGTGTCGCCGATTTCCCTGGCTTCGGCGCTGACATGCAAGGACTCGATCCGCCGGATCTTGCCGCAGATGGCGGCCTGCACCGCCTCGCAAATCTCGTGGGCCTGCTCCACCGTCTGTTCGGGATCGACGCCGATGATCATGTCGGCCCAGATGTCCTGGCCGACATAGCGGGCCCGCAGATGGACGACGCCGCGCACCCCGGAAACCCGCTCGGCCGCCTCGACCATGTGGGTCTGCACCGCGTCGCCGGCGGTGTGGTCCATCAGGCCGCGATAGGAATCCATGAACACGACCTTGCCCAGCAGCAGCAGGTCGATGGTCTCCCACAGGGCCACCGCCGGATCGATCCACGGCATCTTGAGGTAATGGGCGCCGATGATGCCGAGCGCGACGGCACCCGAGGCGGTGGCGTCGCCGTGATGGTGCTTGGCCATGGTCTTGATGATGGGGCTGTTGGTCTCGATCGCCACGCAGCGGGAATAGAAATACATGGCCACGTTGACGCCCACCGAGACCAGCGCCGCCCACAGCACGATCAGGTGCGGCGTCCGGTGCATGCTCTCGTCCAGCAGGATCTGGACGGCGTGAACCAACAGGTAGCCGGTCAGCACGATGAAAACCACGCTGACCACCATGGACAGGATGAATTCCACCTTGCCGTGGCCGTAAGGATGCTCGGCATCCAGCGGCTTGCTGGAGATGGTGGTGCCGATCACCACCATCAGCGCGTTCAGCATGTCCTTCAGCGAATACATGGCGTCGGCGAGCATGGCCTGCGATCCACCGATCAGCCCGACGAACGCCTTCATCACCATGAGCACGGCATTCACCGCCAAGCCGACCCAGCCGATGCTCCTGCTGCAGGCCGCGCAACCGCTCTTCCTCATCCTTCACTCACTCCAAAGCCCCGGCCCCGCTCCATTGGAGCAAAGGGGATCAGCGCTTGATGACGATGCTCTTTCCCGGCACCTTCTGCTTGCGCCGCTTCATGACGTTCGCCAGCACCGAAATGATGCCGATGGCGAAACCGAGAAAGAACGTTATGCCCAGGACCACGAAATGCGGCGCAATCATTACCAGTGGTCCCAGGCGGGTTTCCACCATGTGCGCGTTGGATGACGCCAGCAGCACGATCAATCCGCCGAACACCACCGATCCGATCAACCTTACCATGCCAATGTCCTAGACCGCCGCGTACCCTCGCTCCGCACGTTCACGCCGCCCCCCTCTCAGGGGCCGGAAACCTCGCCCAGCTGACGCCAATACTGCGGCGGAAGCTCTTCCGCCAACCGCAAGGCCCCCCGGCAACCATCGAAGGTCGGGTCCTTGACGCAGGTCACGTCCGCCTCTCCGAAGGGGCGCAGCTTGTCCTTGACATAGGCGGCCAATCCACGGATCCGCGAACCACCGCCGGCAAACACGATGTTTTGCAGCACCGTCGCCTGATATTCCGGCTGGAAGGACCGCAACAGGGTTTCAATGCTTTCGATGATGTCCGGCAGCAGCGCCTCGCAGGCGATCCTCACCGGCTCGGTCACATCGCAACGGACGGGCTTTCCGGCGGCACGGAACTCGAAGGACGCGACCTCGGCGGGCGAGCCAACGAAGGAAAACTGCTCCTTCACCGCGCAAGCGACATTCACGTTCATCTGCAACTCGGGATGACGCTCCAGAATGGCGTTCTGCAACCTCTCATCCACGTAGTTGCCGGCCTTGGTCAGGGTCACCTGATCCTCCGGTCCGGGAACGGTGCCCTTCAGAGCGCAGATATCCGTGGTTCCGGCGCCGATGTCGATGATGATGGTGTTGATCAGCTTGTCCAGGCCGTAGCCGACCATGAACGGCTCGGACACGACCAGCGCGGTGTGGACCACTTCCTGAGCCATCTTGAGCAGCAGCGCCTTGTTCGCCGCCGACGCCCGCGCCGGCACGCCGATGACCGCGCAGATCTCGTCGTCGGCGGCCGGCTCCGCGCTTTTCACCACATGGGTCAGGAGATGGCGCGCCACCTCGATGTCACGATCGCTGATTTCACTGAGCACACCGTCCTGGAGCGGATAACGCAGATCCAGATAGGAGCGCATCTCGAACGCCTGATCGCCAACGACATAGGGGCGGCCGAGCAGCTTCAAGCCGATAACATCCTTCGGATATCCCACCACCGACTTCAGCAGGAACTTCTTACCCCGGCTGGACATCACCGCGGTGTGGGACGTCCCAAGGTCGATACCAAGGAACAACCTGTTCTTGGCCTGGCCCTCACCTTCGCTCATTTTTGTCTCTCCGTTCGCGCGCTAACTGATCAATTCACGGTTGCCGATTTTTCTTCGTCCCGTCGGTATCGCATTGCGGCGTCGAGCAGCTTCCGCAACTTCCCTCGATGGTCTCTGTCAGGCGGCGGGTGCTGGCGACGACATTGCTTCCGATGAAGCGACCGCCCTTGACCACACCATCGACCAACCCGCTGCCGGCGTTGAAGACCCCCCGTACCATCGAACCGGCGACACCAAAAATTCCGCCGAGAAGATCCTCGACAGGAACCTCCTGGACCGCCCCCCCCCTCTGAACCGGCACGGCCACCGTCTTGACCGTGCGGATCGGTCTGGGCGCTGGAGCGGCTGGAGCCGCTACCGAGGCGATGGCAGCCGCCTCTTCGATCAGTTCGGCGAGACCTTGGCCCCCTGTCGGTTCGGGAGCCAACAGCGGTGCCGCCGGGGCGGAGGTGCTGTCCCAGTCGCTTGCCTCGCCCGTCTCGATCCGGGAGGATTCGAAATGGACCGAATCAAATGCCTCGGGTTCGACCACCGCGTCGGCAGGAATGGACTCTGTCACGGGCTCCACGTCCACGACCGACTCCGCCATCGCTTCGACTGGAGCGTCCTCGACCTCGAAAGCCACGGGCTCCACGTCCACGACCAACTCCTCCATCACCTCGACTGGAGCGTCTTCGACCTCGAAAGCCACGGGCTCCACGTCCACGACCAATTCCGCGATTACCTCGACAGGAACGTCCTCGACCTCGATCTTCACGGGCACGACGTCCACAACCAACTCCTCCGTCACCTCGACCGGGGGGGCTTCATCCTCGATCTCCATGGGCGCATCAGCGGCACCGACGACGGTAAAGTTCTCGGGAACCTCGATAAGCTCATCTGCCGAATGGGTGTCCGTCGGATGGATGTCCGGATAGATAATCCCTTCCGCCAGTTCCACCAAACGGGCCAGACTGGTCGAAATGGAAGCCTCGCCCCCCGGCTCGCCAATAGCGGCCTCCAGCTCTTCCTCGCCCAGCGCCTGCACGCTCAGTTCGGGCTGAACCTCGATCACCACCTCGGACACCGAAAGCACGGCATCGTCCTCGGGCACCACCGGCGACAGGGCGCCACCATCGACGACGACACTCTCCTCCAGTTCCACCGCTCCCTCATCATGGGTCGGGTTGCGCCAGATCGGCTGGGACCACCGGCTGACCAGATCGCCGACCGGAGCGGATTCAGGCGGCCGCGTCGGAGCGGACACCTGCGGAGCAGCCTCGACCCGGCCGCCATGATTGGCGGACCACGGCGAGCTTTCCAACAAACTCGCCCAAATGTCGCCTTGAGCCGCCTTGGGCGACGGTGCGAAGGATGATGAAGGTTCTACCGACACCGACACGATCTCGGGCACGGACGCGATCTCGCTGGTCCGCCCCTTTTTGTCGTAACGTTCCCCGTCGCCGGAAGCGTCCTTGGTGTGGTCCCGCCGGTTAGTCGCCATTTCCCGCTCCACCATCAAAGAACGATCCAGAACTCTTGGCCATTGCGATTGACCTTCATCAAAATCTGTTGCCCGGCGGCCGTGGCCGCCTTGATGGCTGCGTCAAGGCGGCCCGGACCGGCCACCGGCCGGCCGTTGACCTCGATGATCAGATCGTTGACCTGCAGCCCCCCGATCGCGGCACGGGAGCCGGCCAGAACCTCGGCAACCTGGGCGCCCTTGATCCCGGCAACGGGAGCCGCCGGCATGCCGGCGGCCATCTGCGGCGCCTGGAAGGTCTCGATCTCCATGCCCAGCCAATTGAACTCGGTCGGCACCCTCGGCATGACCGCCGGACCTCCGGGACCCATGGGGGCGGTGCCGGCCATGGACGGCGGCCCCCCCATGGTGGGAGTGGGGGCCGGAGCCTGAAGCGCCGCCGCCAGACCGGACGGGCCGGCGACCAGGGTCATGTTGCGCACGTCGCCGTCCCGCAGGACACCGATGCGCACCGAGCGGCCGTTGGGCATCTCGGCCATGATGGCGGTAACCTCCTCCGGCATACGGACGGGACGGCCGTCCACCTTGAGCAGAACGTCGCCGGGCCGCAGCCCCGCCGTCGCCGCCGGAGTATTGGGGGTAACGCCGGTGACGAAGACTCCGCGCCCCGCCGGCAGGCCGGTCTGAAGCCCCAGGCGCTCGGACATGGGCGTGAGAGCCGCCCCAAGGAGCGTTGCGTGACGGGTTGCTGCGTTTGCTCCCGGCTGGCCGCCGCGCGGTCCCTGGATGTTGATGGCCAAGCTTCCCGGCGGCTGGGCGAAGCGATAAGCCCCGGCACCCGGCGCGGCGATCGGCGCGGCACCGACGGCCCCCAGCATCTGATGGCAGTTGGCGCAGGTCATGTTCTGACGGCCATCGGTATGGGGTGACACCGAACCCACCGCGATCGGCGGCGGCGGCACGGGGGCGGCGATGGGCATCATCGGTGCCTGCATCCCGTTCCCGGCCCCTATGATCTCGTGGCAATTGGCGCAATCCATGTTCTGGCGGCCATCGGAATGGGGCGCCGGAGCGCCGGCGGCAATAGCCGGACCGGCGGCGCCGACACCGCCGCCCATGGGCCGCTGCATCGCCACCAACCCCATGGTCGGACCATCGTTGGTGGAGGTGGGCAGCCAGCCCACTTCATCCAGCACGAACAGCCGGGCCTGATTGCTGGGAACGGAAAAGCCGATCCCGGCGAAGGCGCCGTTCGGGGTATAGATGGCGGTGTTGATGCCGACAACCGTGCCGTTGGACGCCACCAGCGGACCGCCGGAATTGCCCTGGTTGATCGCCGCGTCGGTCTGAAGCAGGTTGGAGTGGGTCACCCCTTCGATCACCATGGACTTCCGCTTGGCGGAAATAATGCCGCGACTGACGGTCATATCCAGGCCGAAGGGGGTGCCGATGGCGATCACCTCGTCGGCGACGCGCACGGCGTCGCTGTCGCCCAGAACCGCGGCCGTAAGCGCCGCCTTGGGGACGATCTTCAGCAAGGCAAGGTCCAGCGCCTCGTCCATCTTGACGATTTCAGCCGAATAGCGGGTCGAGCCCACGTCGTCCTGCACGGTGACGAACACAGAATTGGCGCCACGGACCACGTGATAGTTGGTGACGATGAAGCCGTCGTTGCGAACGATCACGCCGGTGCCGATGTTCTCGACCGAACGGGTCGTCGGGTTGGCAAAATGCGGCAGTCCATCGGGAGTGGCCAACCCCAGGGGGTCGGGCATGCCCTGCCCGCCACCCGAGGAGGCGGTGACGCTGACGACACTGTTGCGCAGAAGGGTGACGACGCTGGAGAACGGCCCGCCGGACCCAATCGGGGCCGGACCGAAATCCACCACCGGAGGCAGGGTCGCGATGGCGCCCGCCGCCGACGGCGGCGCCACGCGGGCACCAGCCGGAACCGACATCGCCGGATTACCCCCGGCCACCGGAGCTCCCTGCTGCGCGGGAACGTTCACGGCCTCGCCGCCGCCTCGTCCCATCTGTTCGATCATGGCTCCCAGGCGAAGACCGCCCGAGGACTGCCGATAGATGAACGCACCGAACAGGACGATCAGGGCGACCACGCCCATGAGCATCAGATAGCGCTTCAGATCCTTGCCGCAAGCGACATTGGGGCGCCCGTCGTCTTCCACATCACCATTGAACATGGCCATCAACCATCGATGTCAGGGTCTGAGGCGGCCCCCTTGCCGGTGCGAGGCACCCGTACCGACTGGACCCCGGCAGCCAGCGCGACCAGGCCAAGGATGATCAGAGCCACCGGCACCGCGCCGCGCAGGAACTCGGTTACTGACCACCACCATGCCGTCACCCCCAACAACCCAAGGGCCAGCGCCAGCAGTCCGAAAATCACGCTTGGCATAAACGTTACTCCAGTCTTGATGCAGAGCAAATGGCACTAGGCCACCCCATCGTCCCCTGGGGCGTCGCCCCCATTGCCCCCACGCGCCTCTCTTTTCAGAAGACGCAGTGCGTACGCCGATATAATCAAGTTTCCAACGCCTGTAAAGACAAAAGGTGCGGGAGGACCAATGTAGTCAAATAAAAACCCGCCGATCTGAACAAAAAAAATAATCCCCAGACACCCAACAACATTAAAAGCCCCAAGCACCGATCCAAGCAAATCTCTCGGCGCATGGTCAACGGTCAATATTTGTGGCGCAACAAAACAGCCCGCCTGTCCGGCCGAAACCAACAGGATGGGGAGCACGATGAACCAGTCGAACGGATTGACGACGAAGCCCAGCATTATGAATCCGAGGGCGGAGAGCATCATACCCAAAATCACGGCCTGAATCCGACCAAAGCGCTCGATGAACGAGCGCCAGACCGGGATCGAGAGCATGACCACCGCCCCCATCAGGCCGATCAGCATCCCGGCCTTCGCCGCCGCCTCGGCTTGTCCGACCTTGATGAGGTCGGCGAAGTAAATGAACCACAGCATAAGAAACAGGCCGACGAACACCATGTCGCTACGGGCGAACAGGGAGCTGGCGAAGGCCAGGCGCAAACGAGGTTCGGCCCGTACCAGATCCCAAACGGCCCGCCAGGGAATCGAGGTTTCGCAGGTGCGCGGCGCGACGTCGACCAGAAACTTCCGCGCCAGCCACGCGCCAGCCAGCGAAATGCCCGCGGTCAGCAGCATGGTCACCGCGATGCCGGCATGGCCGGGAATCTGCATCAAGACGGCGTAGACCAGGGTCACGCCGAACGCCATCATGAAGGCGGTATTGGACATCAGGCGGGCCCGACTGCCCTCGTCGCTGAAATCCCCGGCCAGGGCCGACAATTGTGGCCACACCGCGCCGCTGCCCGCCGACATGACGACCCGCGAGACATAGTAGACCACCAAGGCCCCCACGGAGGCCCCGCCGATCCAGGGGCTGAGCGGCGCGATCACCGCGCCGACCGTGGCGACCAAAAAGCCGGCCACGATGATCCTCACCCGCCCGATACGGTCGGACAAATAGCCAAGATAGGCGAAGATGAAGAGGTCCAGAACCTCGGTCACCACTTGCACATTGGCATTGACGGCGCCGGCGGTCTCGAAGGAGATATTAAGAACGTTTCGCAAGAACAACGGCTGAATGGCAACCACCAACGTCATGAACACCATGCACAGCGCCGATAGCAAATAAAGGGCGTTGCGTTGGTGTGCTTCAACTTCTGCCGTGGCAGCATCCACTCGTGTCACAAATCACCTCCGATTCGGTCGGACTATAACAGCGAGTCGGGGGCGGTTGACAACCCATAAACACAGGGTTCATACGAAGGTGTTTCCTCTGCGACGCCACCCGGCGGAATCAGCGCATATGCTCGAAACAAGACGTCACAATTCCGTGCCGCCGCTCACCGAGCCGGAGATCATGCCCTCTCCTCCAATTGATAACGACAATCGAACACAACAAACCAGCCTTTCCCGCATGCGAACTTATGCTACGGCTTTGCTTGCGCTGGTTACCGCTGTGTTCGCATTTTCGGTTTGGGGCCAGGATATGTGGCCCTGGCTGGCGCCGGTGCGAGCTTTTGCCGAAGCCGCCCTCGTGGGCGGGGTCGCCGACTGGTTCGCTGTGACGGCCCTGTTTCGCCACCCTTTCGGGCTTCCCATTCCCCACACAGCCGTCATTCCCCGCAACCACGGCCGGATCGCCGCCGCCATCGGACGGTTCGTGGCCGGAAACCTGCTGGCGTCGCAGGCACTGGCCCAGCAACTGGAAGAGTTGGACACCGCCGGCCGGCTGGGACGATGGCTGACCCAGCCGGCGACGGGGGCGATGATCGCGACGCGGATCGCGGGCTCGCTGCCCCCCATCGTCCACACCATCGGCGAGCAGCGCTTGCGGGACGCCATCGGCGGCGGCTTGCGCAAGGTGGTGGACACCGCCATCACCGCCCCGCGCATGGCCGACATCCTCTCCTACATGGTCGATCGGGGCTATCACCACGCCATCCTCGATCATCTGGTGACCGAGGCCCGGTCTTTCGTCGCCCACAACCGCTCGTTCATCCGCAGCAAGGTCGCCAAGGAATGTCCGGAATGGCTGCCGCTATGGGTGGAAACCCAGATCGCCCAGGGGGTCGCCCACGGGATCGACGCGTCGCTTGGCGAACTGACGGCCCATGACCATCCCTGGCGGCTGAAATTCGGGGCGTTCGTTCACGAGACCATCGACAACATGGCCACCTCGCCCCTGTTCGCCCAGCGGGTCGATGACATCAAGTCGCAGGTCCTCGGCGATCCCGCCGTGGACGCCTATCTCCATCAGCTGGGGACGAACGCCTATACCCACCTGATGGGTGGGGCCGAGACCGTGGAATCGGTCATCGAAGGCGGCCTGCGCGAGATCGGTCAGCGCCTAGAGCATGACACCGCCATGCGGACCACCCTCAACCGCTGGCTGCGCGACGCCACCGAGGCGCTGCTGGTGCCCCGGCGCGAGTTGATCGGCTCGCTGATCACCGACCTGGTCTTGCGCTGGCGACCCGCCGTCCTGATCGAAAAACTCGAAAGCCACGTGGGCAAGGACCTGCAATACATCCGTATCAACGGCACCGTGGTCGGCGGTCTGGTCGGACTGCTGATCTACGCGGTCACGACACTGGTACAGCGCTAATAGGCTGCAGATTGGCGGGGGTGGCGGCCGCCTCCGCCGAGGACGGGGCTGCCTCGGAGGCGGGTGGCGGCGCGGGCTCGGAGACGGGCGGAGGCGGCTCGGCCGCCTTGACCGGCCGCGCCCACGCGATGGTGGCTACGCCGGCGCAGGCCGGACAGCAGGCCGACCACTCCCCCGATGTCGCGCCGCAGTCGCCGCACACCCAGGCCGGCATGGGCGGGGCGTCGCGTTCCCGCCGCCGCCAGACCTCCGCGGCCCGTGCGGAACCTCCGGGTTCCCGCTCCTCGATCTCAGCCATCAGCCGACATCCCAGCGCATCGGCTTCGATCTTCAACGCCGCCATGAGATGACGACGGGCCACCCCCCACTTCTGGACGGCAACGGCCGCTTCTCCGGCGGCGAGGTGGCCATCGGGGTGAAGCGGAGCGATCTCGGCCAGCGCTTCCAGCCGTTTCAAACGATCGTCACCGTCCTCATCACGCCACAAAGGGGCACAGGCATCGAGGAGAAGGCGGGCGGGAAAGTGCCGCCAGATGGACGCCAGAGCGGCCTCGGCCTCGGTCCGGCGCCCGGCGGAAGCTTCCAGCCGCAGGATGTGCAGGGCCGCCGGCAGAAAGCCCGGATCAGCCGCCATGGCCTCGTGCGCCAGCCGCAGGGGCCGGGTGGGATCATCGGCGCACTCTCTGAGCGCCTGCCCTTCGAACACCACCGCCCGCCAACGCGCCGCCATGGCGGGCGACAACCGGCCGGCAGGAACCGCATCCCCGACCAGGGCCAGGGCCGCGTCCCATTCCCCGCTCCGGACCTTGGCGGCGAAAGCGGCCACATCCGCCTGGTGGGGCACGGCGGGAGCGACAGGAGCGGGAGCGGGAGTGGGCCTTTCAACGGCCGGGGCAGCCTTGGCGGAAGGCGGAGCCTTTTCGATCACCGGCACCGGCGCGGACGGCTTTCGCGCGAACAGACGTCCCTTTTTTGCCACATCTGGCCGAGCCGGCGGCGCGACCGGCGGCGGGGCCGGAGGACGGGGCAGCAGCCGGTCCAGGCGGGCGGCGAGCCCAGGACTGTCCAGCAGCCGGGCGGCCTCGGCCCCGAGCCGGCGCCCATCGCCGACCTCTCCCTTGTCCGCCGCGTCCAGGGCCGCCAGGAGAGCGGCCATGCCTTTTTCCCGTCCCCGGAGCTGGCGGGATTTGCCCAGCTTGGCCGGCAGGTCAGCCACCAGCGCCGACAGCCGCGACAGGCCGGACAACACCAGGAACACCGTCAGGATCACGCCGAGCAGAACCGGAACATTGGTGTCCACATGCCAGCCGAGCCATTCCACCTGCACCGTCCCGGCATTATCCGAGAACCACAGCGTGGCCAACACCACCGGCGACACGAAGATCAGAAGGACGATGAGGCGCAGAAGCATGGGGTCACTCGTCCCGGGACGCGGCGACGGTCATGGCCGTCGCCGACAATTCAGACAACACGGAATCCGCCGACAGACGCAATTCCGCCGCTTCCAGCCAAGGCTCGATCACCGTCAGGCCCGGCCCCTCGACGTGACGGAGCAAGGCGACGGCCCCGGCCAGATCGCCGCCGGCCAACAGCCGGGTCGCGCTGTTCAGGACACCGTCCAGCCCCTCCTCGCTGCTCTCGGCCCGCCTGACCACCATGGCAGCCCCCAGCCAACGCCGTATGGTCGCCGGCACCCAGCCGGCCTCCGCCGAAGCATCAAGCCTGTGCGCCGCGACGGCGGTGACGCGAAAACTCTCGGCCAAGGCCACGCGGCTGACGATCCCCGTCGCCGCCCCCATCGCCAACGGCGCCAGCTTGTCCGCGCCGCTTTTCTCGGCCAGGGCCATGGCTGCCTTCAATTGAGTGGGATAGGGGCTGCCCCTATCCACCGCTTCCCGCAATTGCCCAAGCGCCGCCAGGAACAGGGGCGCGCGATCCCGCCGCTCGGCGATGCGGCGGAAGGCAGCTTCCGCCTTCTCCACCGCGCTGGACAGCTTCGTCGCCCCCCCTTCGTCCGCCGCCAGCTTGCGCACGGTCTCCAGATCCCCCCGGAGCGCGGCGATCTCCGCCGCCATTCGCGCCATCTGGGCCTGATCGGCCACCGCCACCGGGGAACCAGCCGCCTCCTTGCGCGGCTCCGACACGGACTTGCGGGCATTGGCTTCAAGCAGTGAGAGCCGTTGGTCGGCTTCTGCGGCCCGCATGGCGAGCGGAGCCACCGACGCTTCCAGCATCTCCACCCGCTCGTCCAGGCTCGCCGGGCGCGGGCCACCGCCGGCGGTCGAGCCCACCTCGCCCAGCCATGCCGACCAGGGGCCGGAGAGATGTCCCAGGCGCGGCGCCAGCCACGGCCATGCCAGCACCCCGCCGACCACCGCCACGGCCAGATACAGAACGACCGTCTGCCCCCCGCCGCCATTGCCCCCCCGACGTCGCCCGGGACGGCGACCGCCGGATGCCTGTACCTTTTCGTTGATGTCCATCGGCTCCGCTTCCGCTGGCTTCGCGGCCTGCAACCGGGCAGCCCGAACGGCCGACGCGATCTTCATGATCGCCGGCCCTTTTGGCAAGCCATTAAAAAAACGCGCGGCCCCGGTCCGGCGCTATTGCCGCTGTCGATCCGAAAACCGCGCTCCGGGTTCATTCGCCCCTGCCCGCTGCGATCATGGTCGAAAAACAACGAACGCCCGGCAAAGCCGGGCGTTCGGATCGGTATCCTGGCCCGGACCTCAGATCCGGTCGGCCACCCAGCTGACCAGGGGCAATTTCCACGCCCTCTGGAACACCACGGAAACCAGCCCAAGGAGGGAGAAGACCAGCACGCCCATGGACGAGAAACCGAAAATCCACTTCCCCAGAACCGGAACATGCAGCGCGAACAGCGCCAGCACACCCCACATCCAGATCACCAACCCTTGTTTGGCATGGAAGTAGACGAACTCATCATCCCGATCGACCAGCAGCGGAACGAAGCACAGGACACTGAGATAGGACAGCGCCGCCATGACGGTCGTGCGCGCACCCAACGTGCTGCGAAGGATTGCTTCAGCCATTTCCCCCTCCTCTCCGTTCAGACCAGCGCATCACGCAGCTCGACTTCTTCGTCGCTCTGCGCAGCTTCAATGTCACGGCTTTTCATATAGGCGTAAACCGCCCCGGCGCCGACGACACCGAGAATGACCGGTCCCCACACGCCGAGACCGAGGCCAAGCCCCAGACCCAGGCCCTTGCCGGTCCAGATGGTTCCGCCTGCGATCTTCGTTCCGACACTGACCTTGCCGACGGTGGCTGCCTTGGTCCCGAGACCCTGCGCCGCGACAGTATTGGCCTGAGCAACCGGAGCAACGGCAGTGGCGGCCTTGCCCGCGCCCACCTTGGCGGCGGCGCCGGTCTTGGCGGTCACGCCCACCTTGGCGGCGACGCCTTCGCGTTCCACTTCGCCTAAAGCGGCAGCGACCTTGGTTCCGGCCGGAGCCACTGCGGGCGAGACAACTCCGTTGGCGATCTGAGCAGGCACCTCGGTTCTCCTTATGATCAAGTAGCGCGGGACTGAAAATGCCAGCCCCGACCAGATGGAGCCTTGTCAATAACATGAGATCAGGGGAGAGGACAACCTGCTACGAAGCCAAAGCCATTACAATGACAATGTTGCGACCGACTATTATTTTCCTTTCAGATTCCACGCTCCAGCAATACTGCGCGGATCAGCCACAGCGTCCAGAGCCCGGCGTCTTGCAGCATCCGCCGCCGCAGCCGGTACTGCCGCCAGCGTCCTTGTGAAAATGCCGAACCACCAGGGCCCCCACCAAGATGGCGACAGCAACAATCGCCGATATGTCCCAAAGACTAATCACGCCCCCTCCTCATCATCCCCGCCCATGCCCGAAATCATTATGCCACCGCGCCATGAGCATGGCCACGCCGACCACCAATCACATCCTAAAGTCCTGATCCATTCGGATGGATCGAGGGAAAGGCTTCAGCTCCTGGTTTCCTGCGCGTCATTTCCACCGCCGACCATGCCACAAATCAACAAGACTCGTATCATGACATCATCGCCTGAAATCACCGTTGCTCGCCAACTGTTGCGATCCATTATCAACTCATTTTCTGTTTGCTTGCGCTCTCGTTTGAATTATTCTTCCGCAGCTGCATTCAAGGGGCTGGAGGTAGGATCATGGCCGCTCAGGTTGGAGGGCAGGGTATCGTGGGCGCCGTCGCCCCGGCGAAGGCTTCGGCCGTCGCGGGCGCAAGCGGAGCCGTCCTCGGCGTCGGCGGTGGTGTCGTCGCCTCTCCGATCGGAGCCGCTGCCGCCGGCAATGCCATGCTGGCGAGCAAGGGGATTTGCCTGGGTCTCGGCCTGGGTCTCGGGGCTTGGGGGCACGTGGTTCTCGGCGTTGCCGGGTTGGCCGGCGCGGCATCCCTGTATAATTATCTGAAGAATCGCAAGGCGCAGGCTGATGCCGCCGCCGAGCCGGCTTAAGCGAGGACAGGACAATGGCTGAAACTATTTTGATCCAAGACGAAACCGCGTCCGATGGCTGCCGCTCGTATCTTATGGCTGCCCTGAGCTATCTGGGCATCCTCTGCTTCGTTCCGCTGCTGATGAGCCGGGATGACGAGTTTGTATACTTTCACGCCAAGCAGGGCTTGGTCCTGTGGATGTGGAGTGTCCTGGCCATGTTCGCCCTGCATCTGCCGGGCATCGGCAAGTGGCTGTTCGGCTTCTCGTCCATGGGTGTCCTGGTGCTGTCCGTGGCCGGCCTGGCCTCGGTGGCGCTGCGCCGCACTTGGCGGCTGCCCCTGATCAGCTATGTCGTCGCACTCATCTAACCGCACGACATCGAACCAGCCTCGATGGCATTCCTGCGCTAGCCTGGACTCGCTCGCTTCGGAGTGCCCATCGGCGTTTCGGGTGTGTGGTTGTGGTTTTGTCGCCTAAAGAAAGGCCTACACGATGCAGGAGCTTCTCTTAGCCAAGGTCGAAAGCGCCATGCAGGCGTCCCAGGTCGCCGCGCTCGCCGGTCAGACGGCGACGGTTTCCAAGGTGTCGGCCGCGACCAATCTCGCCACCATCACGCCGACCGCCGCCGGACAGGCGCCGGTGATCGTCAAACTGGACGCGGCTCGTCAGGTGGCCGAGTTGCAGGCCCTGGTCGGCAAGACCGTGGTGGTCGGCAAGACCCCAACCGCCATCGGCGGCATCGGCAACTGGATCGCCCTCACCCCAGCGGCCGGCGCCAAGACCGGGGCCGCCGCGGTCGGTGCGGGCCAGTTGGTCATGATGAAGGTCGAGGGCACCACCGCCGCCACCCAGCTGCCGGCCTTGGCGGGCAAGTGCTTTACCGTCGCCCAGCCCCCCGTCGCCGCTGGCACCAAGGCGGCCGCCATGCTCTATCTGAACCCGGTTGGCGGCGGCGATCTGGTGGCCCTCAACGTCCAGAGCGCCATGACTCAGACCGGCGGCTTGGTGGGCAAGACCTTCGTCGTCGCCCCTAGCCCCGTCATCGGCGGCACCACCGGCAAGTTCCTGGTCCTCAAGCCCATGGCGGCCGGTGCCGGCAAGGCGGTCGGTGGCGGCGCCATCGCCGCCAAGTTCATTCCGGCTGCCGCAACCGGCACGGGAGGAGTCGCCGCCATTGGCGCCGGCTCTGCGGCCACCCTGATGGCCACAGGCGCCAGCACCGTCAGCCCCATCGCCGCCGCCGGCGCCGGCAGCGCCATGCTGTCCGCCAAGGGCCTCGGCCTGGGTCTCGGCCTGGGCCTCGGCGCGTGGGGACCATTCGCCCTGGGCGCCATCGGACTTGCCGGCGCCGCCGCCCTCTATAGCTGGGCGCGCCGCCGCCATGGCGCTCCCGACATTTCCGACGATGCCCTCCTGGCTGCGGCCGGGGAAGAATAGCCCCCCTTAACGCGAGGACCATCGCAATGAGCTTCCAGCTTGCGCCATATCTGGCCAAATCCATCCCCGGCATCGGCGTGCTCGGCGGCATCGTCGGCGGCGCAGCCGCTCTTGCCAAGAATGTCCGCCTTTTGAAGAAAAAGCGCATCACCGGCACTGAAGCGGCCATCGACACCGGCAAGGAAACCGTCGGCGCCGGCTTGGCCACCGCATTTTCCGCGGTAGCCGCGACCGCTGTCGGCGGTGGGCTGGCAATATCGCTGGGAACCGCCCTCATCGCCGGCGTTGCCGCCAAGTATGCCTGGGATTGCGGCGCTGAACTCGTCGAGAAGGAACTGGCCCGCGGCAAGGATTCGGCCGTTGCGTCGGACGAGGACATCCTGAGAGAAGAACTGGCCTGACGAACCCGTATCGGCACACGGATTTGCCCCCGCGCCACTACGGCATATGCCCCGACAGCCGAACTCGCCTCATCTGACAGCCTCGAGATGCTTGCCGTCTCGCCAAAAGCCGTCCTGGGCAGACGAGGTAGACGGGGGCGCCAGCATCCGCTGACTGTTGCTGGCGCTCGACCGATTCAGGCCGCCGTGACGAGAGACGCCCTTCGTCATCCGGCTTCAATTTCGGCCCCTTTGCATATACCCCCTTTGCATATACATTGAACGCTCCATCGGGAGTCTCCATATCCCAAGACGACGAGGCCGCAACCTGGAGCTGCCATGGCTTTTGCGCACTCTACTCCCCTCAATGTCCTCGTTGCCATTGGGAATGCTGTAATCAGCAAGCAGATTATCAACCTGCTCCGAGAGGGTGGAAACACTTCTATTACCGAGGCCGAGGACGAGGCGCACTCCTTACTCAATCTTCGCCATGGCACGTCACGAACCAACCTCGTCATCTGCGACGAGTTGGGAGGATCGGGCCATCTCGCCATCTTGAAATTTCTGCGCTGGAACCAGTCCCACCTGCCCGCATCCCTTCCGGTTATCTGCGTGGCCGCCCAATGGACCAGCGAGGATCTGATCGCAGCCCGCGATGCGGGGGCGACATCGCTGGTGTCCATGCCCTTGACCAAACGCACCCTGGAAATGGCCGTTGCGGCGGCCATCTCCCCGACAAAGCAGTTCGTGACCTCCCAGACGTTTCGAGGAATCGACCGCCGGGTCGCCACCATCAAGGGGTATAAGGGCCCCTTCCGCCGGGCCGATGACGCCAATTTCGTCCGTACCGCCGGTTCGCCGCTGATCGCACCGGCGGCAAGCATGTCGGAACCGATCCAGACGCCACATCCATCCGGTGATTCCGTCGCTCCGTCGGGCGGAAGAAGGCATCGGGCCAATATGGAGTGGTCCATAGCCATCGCGACTGGAAATCACGAGATCGACGACCAGCATCAACAGATCATCGACTTCCTGAAAATTCTGAACGACCTCGCCGCCGATGGCGACACGGGCGACAATATCGACACAGCCCTGCGAGAGCTTGTGGACAGTCTTGAAGAACACTGTATCCATGAAGAGACGCTCATGGACGGCTTCGATTACGATCAGACAGACGAACACAAGAGCATTCATCTGAACTTCATCAAGGGAATCAGGTCATATTCCTACGACCAGATGGCCGGCACCGCGCAACTTTCGAAGATGATATCGTCGGTATATGGTTGGCTGGTGTCACATATCACCGGCATCGACCGGGTCATGGTCGCCAAGATGAACGGCGAATACAACGATGACTACGGCAACGACACACGGGCGAACCAGACCGCTATCGTCATCAAAAGCGCCTATGCATCGGCAACCCAGATTCGCCAAATGTCTGCCCACCTGAAAACAGCCCGCGGGCGGGATCGTCAGGCCAAATTACGCCGCGAGCTCTCGCTCACCACGGAACGTCTGATCAATTTGATGTCCCTCGCCGATTCCCGGGTTGAGATTAGTGGCTGCACCAGTTTCCAACTCCGGCGCCTGAAGGATATCCGCGAAGCCGTGACCAGCCATGCCGATGCCCTGGCCGAAGTCGTGGCGAGCGGGATCATCGAGTATGGCGGCAAGATCCTGTCTGGAGACTATGGCATCCCTCTTGGCGTCGGCACCACCATTGGCCGCAAGATGGAGCGTCTGTTTGCTCTGATTGGGGTGATTGGCGGCCTGAAGGCCATGAGCGAATCCACCAAGGCAGCCACCCTCCGCGCCCGCGAGATCGCCAATGTGATTCTGGACAAGGACGCGACGTCCGCGATCATGCTGCCGGAATTGGGGGGATAGGAGGTCGCCTCCCGTGCCCTTGGGCCGACACATGGCGCGGAACGACGCGGCACATGGATTCACAGGCTTCTTCGGCGCGAAGCCGTCCGTAACGGGACCGACGGCGCGCAATACCTATTTTCTACAATTTTGATAGACTAATCGGTGCGTGTCGCGGTATATGCTTTCGAACGATCTAACGGAGGCACCATGACCACGGCCAAACGCCTCGGGCGAAAGCGTCTTTACGACAGCATCACCCTGTCCATCGGCAACACACCCTTGGTCAAGATCAGCCGTTCGGCCCATGACGCCAACACCGACATGCATGCCAGACTGGCGTTCCTCAATCTCATGCCCTCCGTGAAGGTGGGTGCTTCAGGTGCCTAGGTGACGTTTGAAAATACCCGAACCGATTCGGTCACGGGATTGAATGCGAATCCACAACCGAGTCACGCGCTTCATCTCTTTGCCGTAGGGAATGAAATGATTACGAACGACACAAAGTACGGGCTGAAGGCCATCCTATTCCTGGCCAAGAACGACACAGCGAGCCTCGGAAACATCGCAGACCGCGAAAACATCTCGATCGACGCCCTTTCAACCATCTTTCAGAAACTAGAGCGTTCCGGGTTCATCAATAAGTCGTCTTCGGATAATTTCAGTCTTCGACGGCACTGGTTCGGGACATGCACGGGATATCACCACCGATACCGGCTGGAAGATCGTTCTAGATCGTGGGCTCGACATTTTCCAGGCGCCGATAAGAAAAGACGGATTTTCTCTTGGGGACCGATTGCAGGATCACCGGACGATCAAGGGATTTTACGTGACCTATGTCAGGACCACAGATCAAGGAAACCAAGTCGCATGAAATTCTGCGAGATCAGCATCTGTATACAGTAGAGCAATCCCTCGAACCCCATTGCATCTCGGATGGCGATTTGCTTCGCCCCGCGCACTCTCACTTCGAGAGAAGCCGCTTTTCGGGATCAAAGACAATGGTTGCGCCCGATCTTCGGCGAAGTGAGCCGCCTTCGGCGTCTTGCACTTCGCCGAAGATCGGGCGCTCAATATGTTAACAATTGCGCTGAACACGCCTCATAAATTTACATATTTCGATTGCTTTTTGGTATTTGTTACCATACGCTGTTGTTATTAAACATGTCTTCATATACTTTACATTCTTCTGGTAAATATAAGAGGAAGACGATGTTGGAAAGCTTGATCTGCGCCATCACTGATCTCCCGTCTTTTGCCGACAGAGGTGATAAAGGATAACGGCTGCCGCCGTTGCCACGTTGATGCTGTTGGCCATGCCGAACATGGGGATTTCGAGGGCAATGTCGGCCATCTCCATGACGGCTGGTGACACGCCATCGAACTCCGCGCCCATGACGAGGCAGACCGGCGCACGAGGCATGTATTGCTCGGGTGGGACACTCCCAGCTGCCAATTCGGCGATGGCGATCTGGTAGCCATCGGCCTTGAGGCGGGTCACAACATCGGCGGCAGATCCGGCCTGCGACCATGGAACCCAGAACTGAGTGCCGCGCGCCGCTTGGACAAACTTGCGGTTGCGCAGGTTCACGTCGGCCCCGCAGACGATCAACTCCTCAACCAGCATGGCGTCGCACAGCCGGAAGATGGCGCCGATGTTGTAGTTTTGGCTCACCCTGTCGAGCACTAGCTTAATGGGATGACGCGGTTTGCTGCGAAACGCCTCGCGACCACACTTGGATCGACGCAATTCATCCGCGCCGAGCACTCGGTAGATTCTGGCTGATTTATCGGTGTCAGGCATGGCATTGCTCTCCAGTCAGATTGCGATATCGGGGCGATAGAGACGAATTCCGTCGGCGCTTGGCGCCAGCAACAGGCCATGGCCGGGGAACTGGACAAGCTCCACCACGTCCGACAGCCCGGCATGGGCAACAAGGTCGTGGTCGAGGGTGGCAATGCCGAAAGGCCGGTCCCCGCGCATGACCTCCCGCGCATCCGCCACCACCAGGGAGGACAGCAGCTCGCCCGTGATGCTGTCCGTGGCGCCGAACAGGGCCTCCACCAGCGATTCGACGGTCTCCATGTCCTGGGCGGGAAACAGGATCAGCGCCGGTCGGTCGAACGCCCGAAAGGCCGCCCATTGAGCACATCCATCAGGGGCGAGCGCGGTCATGAAGTCCGGCGGCACCGCCATCTCGACCCCATCCGATACCGGGGTCAGGGGCAGGCGATAGGACCGTACCGCGCCATCCATGGCGGTTTGACCGGTACCGTCATCGCCCTTTGCCCTGTTCGGCAGCAGCAGTGCCGACAGCAGGGCGGCACCTCCCCATTTGAGGGCGGTTCGGCGATTGATCCGGGAAACCATATTCACCTCCTCGGTCATGGGGTTGGCACCTGCACGTCAGAAATGGTCGCCATCCCACTGAGTTCCCGCAGACGGTCGAGGGCGCGGGCGATGTAGCCGAACGTCCTGCCTGTCACCTCGCCGTCGCGGAAGCGGGCGAGCGCCCGCTCGGCACGTCGCACGGTGTCGTCTTCCGGCTGGTGAGCACTGAGCAGGTCGAGGATGGTGAAGAAGTGATCGCGGTCGCCCTCGAACGAGGTGTTGGGCTCCCCGGTTTGACGTGCATGCCCACGGCTCCCTTGGTGTGGACGAATCAGCGACAGTCAGTTCGGTTGGAACGATTCCGCCCAATTGCCGTAGAGGGCGCCGACTCCAGGCGGAAGGTCGGCGGCGCTGATCACCGTCAGGACGCCACTGTCGGCGGCGGTGGCCAGAAACGCACCGGTTCGGGTGTCGAGGGCGATGAAGGCTTCGTCGGTCCCACACTTATGCGCGGCGCAGCCTTGGCCGACGAGGAAGCCATCGACCAATGTCATCTCCTGGCTGATTTGCAGGCGATCCACCAATTGGGCGTAGCTCTCGCCGACCTTGGGGGTGATATGGCTGCGCACCCGCGCGTCGGTGATGAAGGTGTAGGGGTGCATCCCTTGATAGGACGTCCAGTCGGGACCGCCGCTGGGAAGCGGCGGAAGGGCTCCAACCGCCTTGGGCCGGTCGAGGATGGCCGGTGCGATAATGAGGTCGCGCATGAACACGTCCTTGACGATGCCGCGAATGGCGACCGGCTGGCCGGTGGTCAACGCCTCGATAAACCGTCGATCCTCGTCATTGCGGGGGGTGATGGTGATGTAGGTGCCGATGGCGGCTCGGCTGCCGCTGGTCTGAATCTTATAGTTGTCGCCGTTGCGCTTGACCTCGTAGACCGGAAGCGTCCAGGCCACCAGCTTGCCCTTGATGGCGGCGAGTCCGGTTTCGCGCTGCACATCAGTACTTTTGGTTCCGTAGGCGAACAGCGCGGCCAGATCGCCGCCGGGGGCGATTGGCGCCGGAACGTCGGTGGCCAGCGCATCAAGCGGATCGCGCTTCGCCTCGGTCTTGGCGCTTCCCGTTGTGCTTGGCTGGTTGGCCCCGATGATGGCGAGACCGACAATCAGCGCGGCGAGGCTGGCGACGATCCCGAGGGCAATTCTTTTCCATTTGCCGGTCTTGGGAGTGGGGGTTGCGCCTTCGATCACGAGCACGGTCTCGGCGGTCTTCTTCCGCCCGGCAACCGCGAGGATGCCGCCGATCAGCGACAGCGCCATGCAAACGGCAACGAAGGTGCCGCCGAACACCGCCCCGGCAAGGCTGGTCACGATCAGCCCAAGTCCGGCTCCCTTGGGCTTGGCGAAGGCCACGGCACCGAACACGATGGAGCCGAACGAGAACAGCACGCCGCCCCATCCAAAGCCGATCATCTGCTTGGCGCCATCGGCCTCCAGGGCTGCGCCGAGCCCGCCCATGAACAGGGTGGCGATGGCGGCGATGATGCCGAAGATGCCCCCGATGATTCCGAGAATTCCACCAGCTTTACTCATGTGTTCCTCCTGAGATGCGGTCATGCAAAACCGCCCCGCTGCGGCACCAGAGGCGACGCAAGGGGGCGGTTGAGCGGGTGTGGCGCGCGACAATTACGGTGGCCGGTCAGCGACAATTAGGATGACCGGTATGAGACACCGTCGAGTAGCACCTATACCGCTATCACAAGCAAGCATTGCTCAGCAATAAGGAAGTGCAGCGACAATTACGGTAAT
>NZ_CAINTR010000124.1 GCF_903853455.1 uncultured Magnetospirillum sp. | reverse complement strand
TTCGCCTCAAGGTCCGCAATGATCCCTGCCGCAACGTGCTCGATCCCACCCATCCTGCCGCCTCCGCTCGATCAAAGGGCGGAATCCTTGAATCACACACCGATTCTTTCAGGCAAGCGGAAACTGAGGGATGGTGAGGGCGGCGCCTCACGCGCGTTGACTCGCTTCGTCTTCGGCCATACCCTCGGTTTTGTCCAATCAGGCGGGGAAAGCGGGCGTGGATCAACGTCAGAGTGTCAGTCTTCACCGGACCGAGGAGGCCATGCGCCGACTCGGGGCGGCCATCGACCGTCTCGAAGGAGCCTCGGCGCGGGTTGGGGCCGGCGACCTGCTGCTGGCCGGCGAATTGCGCGGTGCTCACGACGATTACGCCAAGCTGGAGGAGACCACCCGGCTGGTGGCCTCGCGGCTGGACGACGCCATCCTCCACCTGCGCGACCTGTTGGAGGAGTAGCCCTTGGCCTTTGTCAACGTCACCGTCAACGGCCGGGTCTACGACATCGCCTGCGACGATTCCCAGGTCGCTCGGGTCCAGGAGTTGGGGCGGACGGTGGACGCTCATGCCCAGCACCTGCTCTCCACCGTCGGCAATGTCAGCGATTCGCGCCTGCTGGTGATGGTCGGGCTGTTATTGGCCGATGAACTGGTCGAATCGCGTGAGCAATTATCCAAGCTGGGCCAAGAGGTTGCCGCCGCCGCCGAGGGTGACACGCGGCTGGCCGGAGTGATCGAATCCCTGGCCCAACGCATCGAAGCCATTGCTACCCGCCTGGAAAGAGCCTAGGCTTCTAGTTCGGAGCGGTTTGCTGCGCGGTGCGTCAGGCAGCCAATGTCCCTGGGGCTATACCTACCTCTCGGGGGCTGTCCCTGCCGGAACCCTGGTTCCGATACATGGCTCCCACCTGCACAAGCAGGCCACGGAGGACTTGCAAGCCAACGGCCGAGGCGGCGCCGCTCCGACACTTTTCATGACCCATCCCGCCCCCCCCCACCTCAAGAGCGATCTTCGCCGCCGGTCCGCCCAGCTTCGGGCGGCGGCGGCTGTCCGTCTGGGGACGGAGGCCGGCGAGGCCCTGGCCACCCAGGCGGCAATGCTGGGAATTGCCTCGGGCGCGGTGGTGGCGGGCTACTGGCCGTTGGGCGACGAGATCGATCCTCGGCCGCTGATGCTGGCGCTGGCCGGGCAGGGCTGCCGTCTGGCCTTGCCGGTGGTGACCGGACGGGGGGAGGCGCTGGCGTTTCGCGCCTGGATGGCGGGCGACGCCCTGGAAGACGGTGGCCATGGCACCCGCCATCCTCTCGCCCGCGCGGCCAGTCTGCGGCCGGCGGTGGTGCTGACGCCATTGCTGGCCTTCGATAGAAAGGGTTTTCGCCTGGGCTATGGTGGCGGATACTACGACCGGACCTTGGCGCAACTGCGCGAGAGCGGCGGCGTGGTTGCCATCGGCCTCGGCTTCGCCGCCCAGGAGGTGGCAGTGCTGCCGGTGGAGCCCTGGGACCAGCCTTTGGACATGATCGCCACCGAATGCGGGGTGATCGCCGTGGAGCACGCATGAAACTTCTCTATATGGGTGATGTGGTCGGCCGCTCCGGCCGTGATGTGGTGATGGAGCGGCTGGCGGAGATCAAGACCAGACTGGCGCCCGACTTCATCGTGGTGAATGGTGAGAACGCCGCCCACGGTTTCGGCATCACTCCCAAGATCTGCGACGATTTCTTCGCCGCCGGCATCGACGTGGTGACGCTCGGCAATCACAGTTGGGATCAGCGCGAGATCTTCCCCTATATGGACGGCGAGCCCCGGCTGCTGCGTCCCGCCAATTACCCCGCAGGCACGCCGGGCCGCGGAATCGGCATCTTCGCCGCCCCGCGCGGCCGCAAGGTGGCGGTGATGCAGGTGATGGGGCGTCTGTTCATGGATCCGCTCGACTGTCCCTTCGCGGCGGTCGAGCGCGAATTGGCCAGGCTGCGTCTCGGCGGGGGCGGCGTCGACGCCATCATCCTCGATGTCCACGCCGAGGCGTCCAGCGAGAAGATGGGCATGGCCCAGGCCGTCGCCGGCCGGGTCAGCCTGGTGGTGGGCAGCCACTCGCATATTCCCACCGCCGACGCCCAGGTCCTGCCGGGCGGCACCGCCTATCAGACCGATGCCGGCATGTGCGGCGACTACGATTCGGTGATCGGCATGAAGAAGGACGCCGCCATCTTCAAGTTCGTGCGCAAGATCCCGGGCGAGCGGCTGTCGCCGGCCGAGGGGCCGGGGACTCTGTGCGGCGTCCTGGTGGAGACCGACGACCGCAACGGGCTGGCGGTGCGGGTGGCGCCGCTGCGTCTCGGCGGACGTTTGGCGGAAACTTGGCCGATTTGACAGCTCCTTGTTAGCCTAGGCGTTTATGGTCTGGCGGGTTTCACCCGTCGGTGTTGCGTCGGCCTAATCTTCCGAAGGAGAATTTCGTGATTTCGAGCCGTATGGGGGGCGCCAAAACCCTCGCTTGTCTGATTCTGTTGGGCCTGTTGCTGACGGGGCGTCCCGCCGCCGCCGTGGACGCGGCGACGGCCGAAAGCGTGGTGAAAAGCGCCATCGCCGACGCGACCGCCGCTTTCGTGGGGGGGCCGTTCACTCAGGAGGAGGCCCGCGCCAAGATCGGCATGATGGTGGAGAAGTATGCCGACGTTCCTTACGAATCGGAGCAGCTTCTGGGACGCCATTGGCGCAAGGCCGGCCCGGAGCAGCAGCAGGTGTTCGCCGGTCTGCTGATTCCGTTCTTCGTCGCCACCTATGGCGAGATGATCGACGGCGCCAAAACCACGCCGCAGGTTACCTTCGTCGGCACCGAGGCGCGGGGTGAAGGGGTGATGGTTCACACCATCATCAAGCCGCAGGATGACGACGCGGTCCCCATCGACTGGCTGATCGTGACCGCGCCCGGCGGCAAGGTCGTCATCGGCGATCTCATTGCCGAGGACATCGGATTGGTGACCACCATGAAGTCGGACTTCACTTCGGTCATTCGCTCCGCCGGCGGCGATATCGAGGCGCTGTTTAAGGCCATGCGCAAGAAGATCGAAGGTGGCGCCACCGTTGCCGGCGGCAAGCCGGCCGGCGGCTGACCGCGCGGGAACGGTCTATGTCAAGACGCTCAGGGCGGCCCGGTGGGCTTCGACGCTGTCCGGGCCGAAGCAGCAGAAGACGACCTTCTCCAGGCTGCGGTCATGGGTGAGAAAGGCGGCGACGGTGGCGACGGCGATGCGGGCCGCCAGATCCTTGGGAAAGGCGAAGACGCCGGTGGAGATGGCCGGGAAGGCGAGACTCCTGGCCTGGGCCTGAACCGCCAACTCCAGCGAGCTGCGATAGCACGCGGCCAACAGCGCTTCCTCGTCGTGGCCGCCGCCGCGCCAGATCGGGCCGACGGCATGGATCACCCATTTGGCCGGCAGGCGGAAGCCCTGGGTCATCCTGGCCTCGCCGGTCGGGCAGCCGCCCAGGTCGCGGCAGGCTTCCAGCAGATGGGGGCCGGCGGCACGATGAATGGCCCCATCGACGCCTCCGCCTCCCAGCAGGGACGAGTTGGCGGCGTTGACGATGGCGTCCACTTCGAGGCGGGTGATGTCGCCTTCGACGATGGTCATTCTGGGATCGGGACTCATCCTGGGATTCGGCATCTCAGCAGAACTCCGGTTGCTCCGAGCCATAGTCGCAGAGTTCGATCATGGCTCCGTCCGGGTCGTGAATATAGCACATCCGTTTGCCGCTTTTGACGATTTCCCGCGGCACGTCGACCGCCTCGACCTCCTGGCCGAAGCGGTCCCGCAGGATCGCCAGCCGCGCCTCAAGATCGGTCACCCGGATGGCGAGGTGGCGCAGGCCGGGCGTGGCGGGCAGGGAGGCTGCGGGCAGGGGAGAAGACGTGGTGCCGAGGAATTCCAACAATTCGATGCGGCAGCCGCCATCGGGGGCGTCCAGGATGACGCAGCGGGCGCGGGCCTTCGGAATGCCGGTGACCTGCTCGAACCAGGATTCCGACAACGTACGGTCCATGACCGGGATCAGTCCCAACACCTCGGTGTAGAAGGCGACGGACCGCGCCATTTGGGTGACGACGACGTTGACGTGGTCGAGGTTAAAACAACTCGTCATCGATGTCGGCGGATGGTTCCGGATTGCGCGGGCCGGGTTCGCGGCCGTGCAAAGCGTCGTTGAAGCGCTTGCGCCAGTCGCTCAGCGTCACGCATCCCTCTAACTGCTCGATCCACTGGGTGGCGACGGAGCCCATATCGGGCAGCGGCGGGTGGTTGCTGCCGGCCTCGACCAGTTCGACTTCAAGCCGGCGCAGGGTTTCCAGCACCGAAGCCACCTGCTCGAGACCCTGGCGGGACCGGTCGGCGGCCTGCAACCGGTGGACCACCGAGAAGGTCTCCGCCTGGATCTGAGCCGGGTCGAGGATCACCGTGTCGTCACCCATGCGGGTGAGGATCTGGGCGGCGCCGTCGGTCGAATCCTCGAATTCCTGACCGGTGGCGATGGCTTCGGCGGCAAGGAAGGCGAAAGCATTTTGCTGAAGCTCGGAAAACGCTTGCCACCGCGCCAGAAGGTCCAGCAGGTCGGCGTTTGAAACTTTGTTCTCTGTCATAATAGTCCCCGTCGTCCCCAAGCCGGCAGTTTCGCGTATTAGCCGGACGGCATCAATGTTTTGCGTCAGCACGACACAATTTAAGAATTTCATCGGCGATTTTGGTCAGGGGAAGCTCCTTCTCGACGCCACCCATTTCCTTGGCGGCCTTGGGCATGCCGTAGACGACACAGGAGGCCTCGTCTTCCCCCACCGTATTGGCGCCGGCTTGACGCATGGCCAGCAATCCTTCGGCCCCGTCGCGGCCCATGCCGGTCAGGATGACTCCGACGGCGGCGGAGCCACAGGTTTCCGCCACCGAGTGGAACAGGACATCGACGCTGGGTTTGTGCCCCGAGACCAGGGGGCCGTCATAGGTGCGGGTCATCAGGGCGGCGCCGGAGCGCTTGACCGTCAGATGGCGGTCGCCCGGTGCGATATAGACGTGGCCGGCGAGAATCCGCTCGTTGTCGGCGGCTTCCTTGACCCGCACCGCCGCCAGCCCGTCGAGGCGTTCGGCGAAGCTGGCGGAGAAGCGCGGCGGAATATGCTGGGTGATGAGGATGGGCGGCGCGTCGGGCGGAAGCGCCAGGACGACGTCGCGCAAAGCCTCGACCCCGCCGGTGCTTGATCCGATGGCGACCAGCCGGTCGCTGGATTTGTAGATCTGAGTCACCGAAAGCTTGGGCGCCGGCCGGTTGCCGTGGTTGACCAGCGCTCGGACCCGCGCCTGGGCCGCCGCCTTGACCTTGTCGATCAGTTCGGACGCATGGGCGGCGAAGCCGCCGCTGGCGGCGTCGGCCGGCTTGCAGAACACGTCCACCGCCCCCAGCTCCATGGCCCGCATGGTCACCTCGGCGCCTCTTTCGGTCAGCGACGACACCATCACCACCGGCATGGGGCGCAGCGTCATTACCTTTTCCAGGAAGGCGATGCCGTCCATGCCGGGCATTTCCACGTCCAGGGTCATGACGTCGGGATTGAGCGCCTTGATCTTCTCGCGGGCCACCAGCGGGTCGGGAGCGGTGCCGATCACGTCGATGGCGGGATCGGAGGATAGGATGGACGACAGGATTTGCCGCATCAGGGCGGAATCGTCGACGATGAGGACGCGGATGCGGGGCATGGCCGGACTCATGTGAACAACTCGACGTCGCCTTCGACGGGGACGTCCTTGAGTTTGGAGCGGTAGGACAGTTCGCGATTGAGCACGGCGCGTTCCACGTCCTTCTTGAGGAAGAGGCGAATAACCTTGCCGATGCGCGGAAAGAAATGGATGCGCCGGGGATGCTGGCCACCCAGGTCCTCGGCGGCGATGCGAAGGCCTTCATCGTTCAGGTAGCGGCGGACGAATTCGGCGTTGCGGTCGCCGATGGGCACCGTGCTGCCGGTGTTCATGCTGGCGATGACGTTGCCGCCGCCGAAGACCTTGATCTCCAGCGCCTCGCGCCGGGCGCCGCGCCGCAGAAGATCGTTGATCAACTCTTCCATGGCGTGGTTGCCATAGCGCATGGCCTTGTCGACCGGCGCTGCGTCGGAGCCGGAATCAGGCAGCATGAAGTGATTCATGCCGCCGATTTTCATGCGTGGCTCCCAGACGCAGGCGGCGACGCAGGACCCCAGAACGGTAACGATCATCTCTTGCCCGGCGGTCGAGACGTAGTGCTCGCCGGGCAGGACCTTGACGGCCATGATCTTGAAGGTCGGGTCGAACCAGCGACGGCGTTCCGCCTCATCGGCCTGGGCTCCCCAAACCTGTTCCTGGGTCATCGGATACGCCTGTACACGGTCTTGTCTGAAACCTCGAAACGATCATTCATGCCGATCAGCGATTCGGCATGGCCAAGGTATAGCATTCCGCCGATGGTCAACATGTCGGCATAGCGGTTGAACAAGTTTCTTTGTGTCGGCTTGTCGAAATAGATGGCGACGTTGCGACAAAATATGGCGTCGAAACTCCCCTTCATCGGCCACTTCTCGTGCAGGTTCAGCCGCTTGAACCGGATCAGCCGCCGCAACTCGTCGGCCATCTGGACATGGTCGGGGTCATTGGAGATGCGGCGGACGAAACGCTTGCGATAGGTGTCGGGAATATGGGCGGCATCCTCGGCGGTATAGATGCCCTCGGCGCCGCGGGTCAGCATGTTGGTGTCGATGTCGGTGGCCAGAATCAGGGAGTCCCACGCTTCGGCCGGCTTCATGGTCTCGGCGACCATCATGGCGATGGAGTAGGGCTCCTGGCCCGACGAGCATCCCGCCGACCAGATGCGCAGGCGGGGGCGGCGCGGCGACGCTGTGAGGCGCGGTTCGAGAACCTCGCGGCGCAGATGGTCGAAGTGGTGGGGCTCGCGGAAGAAATTGGTGATGTTGGTGGTGATGGCGTTGACCAGATGTTCGACCTCGGTATGGGCGAGGGGGCCGTCGAGCATGGCGCAGTAGTCGGTGAAGTCGCGCATCCCCAGCGCCCGCAGCCGTTTGACCAGCCGGCCGCACACCATCTGGCGCTTGTGATCGCTGAGGACGATGCCGGTTTCACGGGACAGGAACGACGCCAGGAACCGGAATTCCCGATCACCCAGGTCGAATTCGCGTTGGTGGGAGTGGCTGTCGCTTGAACTCATCCGCCCTGTTCCGAGAGGGGGGATTTCCCCTGCAGGTTTAATGTCATATCAGATAGAGGCCACCGATCAATGGCATTCGGGGCAGGGCGGGGTTGCGTGTCGGTCAGATGGAACCCGTCAGCCCTCTTTCCCACGGGAAAGAGGGCTGACAGCGGTGGGGTGGGTCAGAACTCCGCCCAGTCCTCGTCGGAGGCCTTGGTCTTGGCGGCGGAGGGGGAGGGAATCGGCGCGGCCTCGGCCTTCTGGTGCAGTTTGGCCAGATGGGAGGTGCCGGCCTGCGGCTTCTTGGCCGCCGGCTTGACCGGAGCCTTGGCGGCCGGCTTGGCCGCCGGCCGGTCCCGGCTGACCGGGGCGACGGCTTTGCCTTCCTCGCCGGTGTGGAAAAAGGCCATCACCTCGCCGAGGTGACGGGCCTGATCCTCCAGCGAATGGGCGGCGGCGGTGCTTTCCTCCACCAGGGCGGCGTTCTGCTGGGTCATTTCGTCCATCTGGGTGATGGCCTGGTTGACCTGGTCGATGCCGGAGGCCTGTTCCGCCGAGGCGGCGGCGATCTCGGCCACGATGTCGGCGACCCGCTTCACCGATCCCAGGATTTCCTCCAGGGTCTTGCCGGCCCCCTTGACCAGATCGGCTCCCGACTTGACCTCGCCGGTGCTCTGGGCGATCAGCGTCTTGATCTCCTTGGAGGCCTGGGCCGAACGCTGGGCCAGGTTACGCACCTCCTGGGCCACCACCGCGAAGCCCTTGCCGGCGTCGCCGGCCCGGGCGGCTTCCACCGCCGCGTTGAGCGCCAGCAGGTTGGTCTGGAAGGCGATCTCGTCGATCATGCCGACGATGTCGCCGATCTTCTGTGAGCTGCCCTCGATGCGGCCCATGGCGGTGACCGCGTCGGCCACCACCTGACCACCGCTGGCGGCCACTTCGCGCGCTCCCGCCGCCAACTGGTTGGCCTGCTGGGCATTGGCCGAGTTCTGCCGCACGGTGGCGGACAGCTCTTCCATGGAGGCCGCCGTCTCTTCCAGGGCGCTGGCCTGCTGCTCCGAACGCTCCGAGAGATCCTGCGAGCCGGCCGCCACTTCCGAGGAGGCGCTGGTGATCTGGTTGGTGGCTTCGTTGATGTTGCTGACCACCTCGAACAGCTTGTCGGCGGTCAGATTGACGTCGCCCTTCAGCTGGCCGAACACGCCGGCATAGTCGCCGGTGATGCGTCGGGTCAGGTCGCCCTGGGCCACGGCGCCCAACACCCCGGCCACGTCCTTCAAGGCGACGCCGGTCAGGTGCACCAGATTGTTGACGCCCTCGCACAGGTCGCGGAGGAAGCCGGTCTTGCCCTCCAGGTCGATGCGGCGGTCGAGGTCGCCGGTGCTGGCGGCCTTGGCCACCTCGGCCACCTCGGCGACGATGGCGGCTTCGCGCTTGCGCTGGGCTTCGTCCTCCTGACGCTGGGCCTCCTCGGCGGCGCGTTGCTCGGTCTCCATGCGCAGCTTGTCGATGGCGTTCTGTTTGAACACCTGGACCGCCTGGGCCATGTTGCCGATCTCGTCCTTGGCGTCCAAGGCCGGAATGGCGACGCCGTTGTCGCCGCCGGCCAGCTTGGTCATGGCATCGGTCATGTCGTTGACCGGAGTGGTGATGCCCTTGGCGATGACGATGGCGAAGACGACACCGAGGCCCAGCGCGATCAGGGCGACGGTGAGCAGGAGTCGGATGGCGGCTTCGTTGGCGCTCTTGGTCTCGTTGTCGAGCGTGGTGAGCGCGGCTTGCAGGTCCTTGGACAGATCGGCGGCGATGGCGGCGAATTCCGCCGCATCCTTGGGCATGGTGATATTGATCGCCTCGTCGGATTTGGTCACGGCGGTGATCAGGTCGCCGATCAGCTTTTCATAGGTGGCGCCGGCGGCATTGATCGTCTTCATCTGGGCGATGGCCTCGGCCGACTTCAGCTTTCCGGCAAACGTACTCAGCAGCTTGTTGGTCTTGGTCGCCTGCGCACGGACGGCGGCGGCGGTGTCGGCGTTGGGGAGGTTGAGATACTTCATGGCGCGCAATCGGGTATCCATCCAATCGGTCTGGATGTCGTCGATTTCCAGGGCCAGTTCCCATTCCTTGCTGCCCTTGAGGAGTTGGGTCAGCCGATCCTGGTCCTCCAGGCCGCTAACCCCTGCCTTGCCCATGTTGGCCTCGGCCTCGTCGCGCGCCTTGCGGTACTCCTTTACCTTGTCGAAGATGGCAAGGTAGTCCTCGGCGATCGCGATGGCCTTGGCCACGGCGTTGCGCCGGGCCTCGCTGCGGAAGGTCTGCTGCGACGCCTTCAAGGCGGAAAGCAGGGAGGTGCCGAGTTCCTTGGACGCGGCAAAGGCCTTCTCGTCACCGGTCAGTCCGTAGATCCGGGTGTTACGGCGGAGGTCGGCGACCTGTGCCTCGATCTTGAGGACCGCCTCGACCTGGTCGGAGAAATGGGCGTATTCGTCGCTCCGTTCCGAGGCGGCGCTCAGCGCATGCCAGCCGGTATAGGCCAGGACGCACAGCAGCGCCAAAATCAGGATGAAGCCGGCGAAAATGCGGCTTCCGACCTTGAAGTTCGCCATCCACTTGATCATGTCATTACCCCTTATCGACCGCACCGAAGGCGCGGCGGAATGTCTCTTCGGGTCAGGCGGCGACTTCGGCGCCCGACAAATCCATGTCGTCGAAAGCGAAAACGTGGTCGAGGTCGAGCAGGGCCACCATGCGGCCCTCGACGGTCACCAGACCGGTCAGGAAGCCGGCGGCGGCGTGTTCGAGCTGCGGCACCGGCTGAATGTCGTCGCCCGGCACCGCCAGGATGTCGGCCACCGCGTCCACCAGGATGCCGGCGACCCGGTTGCCCACCGCCACCACCATGATGACGTGGCGGGCGGTCGCCTCGGTGCTGCCGCGTCCGAACCGCGAGCGCAGGTCCAGGATCGGCACGATGGCGCCGCGCAGGTTGATGACGCCGCGCATGTAGCGGGGCGCGTTGGGCAGGGCGGTGCTGGCGCTCCAGCCCTTGATCTCGCGGATCGCCATGATATCGACGCCGTATTCCTCGTCGCCGATGGTGAACGAGATGAACTGTCGGATGGTGTTGTCGGACACGTCTCTCTCCGTCTCTTACTCGGCCGCTTCGGCGTTGGCGGCGGCCTCGACCTGGCTTCGGTTCAACCGCTCTCCCATGATTCTGAGCGCGCCGACGTCCAGGATCAGGGCGACGCGGCCGTCGCCCAGGATGGTGGCGGCGGAAATGCCTTCCACCGGGCGGTAGTTGGAATCCAGACTCTTGATCACCACCTGCTGCTGGCCGAGCAGTTCGTCCACCAGCAGGCCGATACGGTCGCCGCCCTCGGTCTCCACCACCACCACCAGACCACGGGTGGTTTCGGTGATGGCGTTCTTGATCCCGAACAGGTCGTAAAGCCGGATCAGGCGGATGTAGTCGCCGCGCAGGGTCAGGACGTCACCCACATTGACCAGGGTGCGGGCCTGCTGGGCGTTGGGGCGCAGCGACTCGACGATGTTGGTCAGGGGCAGGACATAGCGTTCGTTGCCGACCGCCACCAGCATGCCGTCCATCACCGCCAGCGTCAGGGGCAGCGACAGGATGAAGCGCGAGCCCTCGCCCGGAGTGGACTGGACCACGACGCGGCCCCCCACGTCCTGGATATTCCGGCGGACGACGTCCATGCCGACCCCGCGCCCCGAGACGTCGGAGACCTGGGCGGCGGTGGAAAAGCCCGGCGCGAAGATCATCTGGTCGATCTGTTCGTCGGTCAGCTGGGCGCCGCGATCCACCAGGCCCTTCTCGATGGCCTTTTCCAGTACCCGCTTGCGGTCGATGCCCTTGCCGTCGTCGGAGACCTGGATGACCACCCGGCCGGAGCGGTGCTCCGCCCCGAGATGGATGGTGCCTTCGGCCGGCTTGCCCTGGGCGATGCGCTCCTCCGGCGTTTCGATGCCGTGGTCCAGCGAATTGCGGATCAGATGGGTCAGCGGGTCGGACAGTTGTTCGATGACCGTCTTGTCCACCTCGGTGTTCTCGCCGCTCATCACCAGCCGGGCCTGCTTGTTCAGCTTGGCCGACAGGTCGCGCACCAGCCGGGGGGCACGGGAAAACAGCGCCTTGATGGGCTGGGCGCGGATGGCCATCACGCTTTCCTGCAATTCGCGGGTGTGATGAGACAGTTCCTGAAGTCCCTGCACCAGCTCGGGATGGGACTCGATGGAAAAGCCGCTGGCCTGCTGGCCCAGCATGGCCTGGGTGATGACCAGTTCGCCCACCATGTTGACCAGGCGGTCGACACGGTCGAGATCGACGCGGATCGACGAGGTGTGGATGCCGCCGGCGCCGGTGTCGCCGCCCTTGGCGGGCGGAGCGTGAGTGGCGGCGGGGGGCGGCGTCGCGCCGGCCGAAGCGGCGACGGGCGTCGGCGCGGCGACGGTTTCGGCGGCGGGGGGCAGGGGGGCGAACAGGCCCCAGCCGTCGCCTTCCTGGGCGTCCACTTCCGCGCCGATCTGTTCGATCACCACGTCGGCGGAATCGCCGGCGACGAACTCGAACACCTCCTCGATGGCGCCGCGCCCCTTGTCGGTGACCAGGGTGAAGGTCCAGGACAGATAGGCGTTCTGGGCGTCCATCTCGGCCAGGGGCGGCAATTGGGAGCGGTCGACGGCGACATTCATCTCGCCCAGGCTGGCCAGTTCGCGGATCATCAGCAACGGGTCGTTGCCGGTGCGCAGCAGGCCCGCCGCCGGAATCAGGCGGATCTTCCAGGTGGCGTAGCCGGGCTCGGTGCTGACCGCGACAGGCGCGGCGGGGGCCGTCGGCGCGGGCTTGGCCGGCGCGGCGGCTTCGCCGGAGATGATGCCGGCCAGCAGGGCCTTGACCTCGGCGCCGTGGTCGGCGGGCAGGGTGGCGCCTTCCTGGGCGGCACGGACGAAGTCGCCGAGGACGTCGTTGCCGCGCACCAGGATGTCACCCACATGGGGTGTCAGTTGGGCGCGGCCGGACCGCAGCGCGTCCATGGAGGTCTCGAACACATGGGCGAAGTGGACCAGATCCTCGAAGGCGAAGGCGCCGCCGCCGCCCTTGATGGAATGGACGCAACGGAACAGGGCGTTGAGATCGTCTTCGGGGTGCTCGCTGCCCTCCTGGAGGCGGGCGATGGTCTCCTCTGCCGAGGCCAGCAGCTCGGAGCATTCCTCGAAGTAGGTCGCCTTGAACCGGGACAGGTCGTAGGATTGATCTTCGGCCATGCACGCTCCCCCCTAACCCAACCGTCCGCCTACGGACAAACCTTGGCGACGATCTGCAACAGCTTTTCCGGGCTGAACGGCTTGACGATCCAGCCGGTGGCGCCGGCGCCGCGACCTTCGTCCTTCTTGGACTGGTCGCTTTCGGTGGTCAGGATCAGGACCGGCGTGCCGGCGTGCTGCGGCTGGCCGCGAATCTTGCGGACCAGGGTGATTCCGTCCATTTCGGGCATGTTGACGTCGACCTTCTGCCCGACCAGGGCTTTCAGCGCGTTGACGCCGTTGTCGGCCTCGATCACCGTGTAGCCGGCGCCACGCAGGGTGAACGACACCATATCGCGCATGGTCTTGGAATCATCGACCGCCAGAACGCACTTCGCCATTCTCTCTTCCTTATCTTAGATCAATTTCTGGAGGTCTGCCGCCAGACCGAGCTGGGTGAAGGTCTCGGTGACCGCATTGCTGGGGGCGTCCACTTCAAACCGGCGCGCCGCACCCTTGAACCCGTCCGCCGCCGTCAGCACCACCTGGACGCAGGCGGTGGACATGCGCTCGACCCCGGCGGCCTTCAACACCACGTCGGCCGCGGTGTCGCGCGCCAAGGCGTCGAGCAGGATGTCGCGGAGTTCGGCCGAGGTCGGCAGATCGACCACGCCGGGCAGTTCAATCTCCAATCGACCGTTACTGTCTTTCAATTCCATGCCTGACCCGCTAAGTTCTCAGTGGACCGCGACGGGATAATACGGCAAATTCCTGACCTTAGTAAGGGGCTAACAGCCAAGATGGTTATATGCCGACAATAACAACACAGGCCGGTCCGTGGAATATGACGGTGTTCGCCTTCGAAAAGGGCGACTCGGATAATCCGCTTGGTCAATTGTCCGCCCAAGACGTCGAGCGTCTTCCCTTCGGCGCCGCCGAATTGACGGCGGATGGCAAGATCGTCGCTTATAACGACACCGAGCCCGATCATCTGGGCGGCGAGCGCCAAACCATCATCGGGCGCGACTTCTTCGGCGACGTGGCCCGCTGGGCCGGGACATCGGTCATCGCCACGGAATTCCGCAAGGGCGTCGCCGGTGGCGCCCTCAACGTGGTGTTCGATTGCGCCGTCGCCAACTTGCCCTACAAGGTGCGGGTCCACATGAAGGTCAGCCCGATTCTCGGGACCTATTGGGCCTTCATCAAGCGGTTGCAGCGCGCGTCCTGATGATGGACGGTCAGCGCCGCCGGCGGGGCGGCGCCGCCTTGCGGGCGACCAGACTGCCCCACAGATCGTAATCCTCGGCGGCTTCCACCGCGACCTCCACCAGGTCGCCGGGGGCCAGGTCGGTCTCGCCGTTGATATAGACCTCGCCATCGACCTCGGGGCTGTCGGCCTTGGTGCGGCCGATGGCGCCTTCCTCGTCCACTTCGTCGATGAGAACCTCGACCACGGTGCCGACCTTGGTGGCGGCGCGGGCGTCGGCGACCTGACGGGCGGCTTCCATGAAGCGCTGGTGGCGCTCCTCCTTGACGTCCTCGTCGATGTGGTCGGCCAGGGCGTTGGCGGGCGCGCCCTTGACGTTTTCGTATTTGAAGCAGCCCACCCGGTCGAGTTGGGCCTCGTCCAGCCAGTCCAGCAGCGACTCGAAATCCTCCTCGGTCTCGCCGGGAAAGCCGACGATGAAGGTGGAGCGGATGGCCAGGTCGGGGCAGGTCTCGCGCCACGAGCGGATGCGGCCCAGCACCTTCTCCTGGTTGGCGGGACGGCGCATGGCCTTGAGTACATTGGGGCTGGCGTGCTGGAACGGGATGTCGAGATAGGGCAGGATCTTGCCCGCGGCCATCAGCGGAATGACCTCGTCCACATGGGGATAGGGGTAGACGTAATGGAGCCGCACCCAGATCCCCAGGTCGCCCAGCGCCGTCGCCAGATCGGTCAGATGCGCCCGCACCGGCCGGCCGCGCCAGCTGCTTTCGGCATGGCGCAGGTCGAGGCCGTAGGCGCTGGTGTCTTGGGAGATCACCAGCAGTTCCTTGACCCCCGCCTCGGCCAGACGCTCGGCCTCGCCCAGCACGTCGGCGGCGGAGCGGCTGACCAGCGGGCCGCGCAGATCGGGGATGATGCAGAACGAACAGCTGTTGTTGCAGCCCTCGGAAATCTTCAGGTAGGCGTAGTGGTGCGGCGTCAGGTGCAGCCCTTCCGGCGGCACCAGCGATTGCTTGGGGTCGTGCTGCGGCGGCGCCACCCGATGCACCGCTTCGACCACCGCCTGGTACTGATGCGGCCCGGTCACCGCCAGCACCGAAGGGTGGAGAGCGCGAATGGCCGCCTCGTCGCCGCCCATGCAGCCGGTGACGATGACCTTGCCGTTCTCGGCCAGGGCTTCGCCGATGGCCTCCAGTGATTCGGCGCGGGCGGAATCGAGGAAGCCGCAGGTGTTGACGATCACCACGTCGGCGCCGTCGTAGCTGTCGGAGATGTCGTAGCCTTCCGCGCGCAGACGGGTCAGGATGCGCTCGGAATCCACCAGCGCCTTGGCGCAGCCGAGGCTGACGATACCAACCTTGGGGATGGGGGTGGTCATGGTGGTTCCGGCTGCTGCTGCGAGACGCGGAGACTTAGCGGAATTCGGTGCCGGATATCAAGCTTTTCGGGCGAGGGGTTTTCCCCAATCCCTGCAGGGTCATTCTTTCCTTAACGCGCATCCGTAAAGAATGCACAATAGCGCGAAGAAACGGATGAATATGCTCGATCTTTCCGCCGCCTTGTCCACCGCCGCCGCGCTGGTGATCGGTCTCGATCCGCAAATGCTGGCCATTGTGCGGCTGTCGCTGCTGGTCTCCGGTTCGGCCGTGCTGCTGGCGGCGCTGATCGGGTTGCCGCTGGGGGCGGCGCTGGCGCTGGCGGCTTTTCCCGGCCGGGGCGTGTTGGTGGTGATGATCAACGCCTGCATGGGGCTGCCGCCGGTGGTGGTTGGCCTGGCGATCTACCTGCTGCTGTCGCGGGCGGGGCCGCTGGGGCAATTTGGCTTGCTGTTCACCCCCTCGGCCATGGTGGTGGCTCAGACCATTCTGGTGCTGCCCATCGTGGCGGCGCTGTCGCGTCAGGTGGTGGCCGACCTGTGGGGGGAATATGGCGAGCAGTTGCGGTCGCTGGGGGCGTCGCGGCCGGGTGTGGTGGCGACCCTGCTGTGGGATGGCCGTTTCAGCCTGCTGACCGCCATCCTGGCGGGGTTCGGGCGCGCTTGCGCCGAGGTGGGCGCGGTGATGATCGTCGGCGGCAATATCAGCGGCGTCACCCGCACCATGACCACCGCCATCGCGCTGGAGACCAGCAAGGGCGACCTGCCGCTGGCCCTGGGGCTGGGAATCATCCTGATCGGGCTGGTGATCGCAGTGAACGCGGCGGTGTTCCTGGTGGGGCAGGCGGCGCGGCGGAGGATGGGATGATGTCCGAGATCGACTCCATCCTGCCGCTGGAACTGGACGGAATCGGCTTCGGCGTCCAGGGGCGGGCGCTGCTGGGGGGCATCGGCCTGCGGTTGGAGGCCGGTTCCCGCACCATCGTGCTGGGGCCCAACGGGGCCGGCAAGAGTCTGCTGCTGCGCATCTGCCACGGACTGTTGGCCCCCACCGAGGGAAGCCTGCGCTGGGGCGGGGCCGGTCGGCCGCTGCCCGATCAGGTGGTGCGCCGCCGTCAGGCCATGGTGTTCCAGCGGCCGGTTCTGCTGCGCCGTTCCGCCCTGGCCAACATCCGCTATGTGCTGGGCTTGATCGGCCTGCCGCGCCGTCAGCGTCAGACGGTGGCCATGGAGGCGCTCGACCGCTTCGGTCTGGCCGAGCTTGCCGGCCGGCCGGCGCGGGTGCTGTCGGGCGGCGAGCAGCAGCGTCTCGCCCTGGCGCGGGCCTGGGTGGTTGAGCCGGACGTGCTGTTCCTGGACGAGCCGACCTCGTCGCTGGATCCCGCCGCCACCCTGGCGGTGGAGATGGCGATCCATGAATTCCATGCCGCCGGGGCCAAGATCGTCATGACCACGCACGACCTCGGTCAGGCACGGCGGCTGGCCGACGAAGTGGTGTTTCTGTCGCGCGGGCGTCTGGTGGAGGTATCCTCGGCGTCACGCTTCTTCAAAGGGCCGGCCACGCCGCAGGCCCGGGCTTTTCTGGCGGGAGAACTGGTATGCTGAAGCGAATCCTGCTGTTGGCGGCGCTGCTGCTGTCCACCGGAGCCATCGCGGAGGAGCGCTTCATCACCGTGGCCTCCACCACCTCCACCGACCAATCGGGGCTGTTCGGCGCTCTGCTGCCGGCGTTCCAGCGCGACAGCGGCATTGCCGTGCGGGTCGTGGCGGTGGGGACCGGTCAGGCGCTTAGGCTGGGTGAGCGTGGCGACGCCGACGCCTTGCTGGTGCACGACCGAGCCGGCGAGGACAAGTTCGTCGCCGGGGGCTTCGGTCTCGACCGCCGCGACGTCATGTACAACGATTTCGTGGTGGTGGGGCCGTCGAGCGACCCCGTCGGCATCAAGGGCTTGGGAAACGTGACCGAGGCGTTCAAGCGTATCGCCGCCGCCAAGGCTCCGTTCGCGTCGCGCGGCGATGATTCCGGCACCAATCGCAGCGAACTGCGCATCTGGAAATCCGCCGGAGCGGACCTCAAGGCCGATGGCATCGGCTGGTATCGCGAACTGGGCTCGGGGATGGGGGCGACACTCAATACCGCCGCAGGCATGGGCGCCTATGCCCTGACCGACCGTGGCACCTGGGCCAGTTTCAAGAACCGGCAATCCCTGGTGATTCTGGTGGAGGGCGACAAGGCGCTGTTCAATCCCTATGGCAGCATCCTGGTCAATCCCGTCCTGCATTCCGGCATCAAGGCCGCCGACGCCCTGGTCTGGCATCACTGGCTGACCGGCCCCAAGGGGCAGGCCGCCATCGCCGGCTTCAAGATCGATGGGGAGCAGTTGTTCTTCCCGGATGCGAAGTAATCCGCGCGGCGCCGCTCCGGTTGGCGGGGCGGCGCTGCTTTTCGCTACCCCTCGATGCGGCTCAGCAGGACCTGGACGTTGGGACGGTGGTCGAAGGCGTCGATGGTCCAGCCCACATCCTTGATGCGATACCATTTGCCGGTGCGGGTCTTGATGGCCCGTCCGATCTTCGGGACGATGTCGGCCTCGAAATAGCGGTTCACTTCGCTCTTGTCGAAGGACTCCGAGATAACGTAGCGCATGGCACACCCGCTATTTTCATGGGTTTATTTCCAGTATTATTATGCGCCATGGGGAGGCTTCCTTCAGTGAACTGCTTAACATAGGGTATTTACGTATAATTTTATCGAGTTCTGCGGTTTCCCTGCGTCGGGGCTCCGTACTCTCCGCAAGGAAATGGCGGATTTCAGCCAAAGTGTCCGGGAGATGGCAATTTTCTCAACCAGGTGTGTTGAAGGATCGCTTCACAAGTGTCACCTTGGATAAGGTGGGCCTTGAGGACAGGGCCGTGAATTAGAGCAAAGCGTCCGACGTGACGGCCGGATGGCGTGATTTGGTTTGGGGTCGGGAGGAAAGCGTATGCAGCCACCCGCTTTTTTCAGCAGGACCTATGACGAGACCATGGATCTCATGGTCGAGGCGAGGAACTACATGTCCTATGTGGAGCGTCGCGAGCGTGAGCGGGCCAGCGCCTTCGTCGGTCTTCGCATGAGTTGCGAGGCCATGCGGGTGACGTCGCGCCTGACCCAGGTGATGGCGTGGCTGTTGATGCAGCGGGCGGTGCATCAGGGTGAAGTCAGCGTCGAGCAGGCCTTGGCCGACGACTGCCAGGGTTGTTCAGTTCTCCTCATGCTGCCCTGTAGCCCATCGCGTGAAGCGGGTTCAGGGCATTGATGTAGAGTTCCCGGCTGATGTTGACGGTGCCGTTGGCCCGCATGATGTTGATGGCGAAGGATCGGAACCGGGCG
>NZ_CAINTR010000123.1 GCF_903853455.1 uncultured Magnetospirillum sp. | reverse complement strand
GTTCTTCGACCGCACGCCGCTGGGCAATGCCGACGGCAGCTTCAATTTCAACAATGCGGTGTTCGGCACCACCACCGGCGACATCGCCTCCAATAGCTCGGCCCTGTCGCAGCTCTCGGGCGACGCCGGCAGCATCGAGGCCAGCACCCCGGTCAACGTCCAGGTCTGGCAGGCCCAGCCGGTGGTACGGTCGATCACCACGTCGGGCGTCAATGCGGTCCGCGTCACCGTCAGCACTCCCTACCTCACCAACGAGGATTCCAGCGGCAACATCTCCGGCACCTCTGTCGCCTTCACCATCGACATCCAGTGCAACGAGGCGGGCTTCGTCACCGCGATTTCCGACACCATCTCCGGCAAGACCACCAGCAAGTATGCCCGCTCCTACCTTGTGCCCTTGGCCGGAGCGGGACCATTCGACGTGCGGGTGAGCAGGGTCACCGCCGATTCCGGCTCGTCGCTGCTGCAGAACCAACTGTGGTTCGACGACTTCACCGCCATCGTCTCGGCCAAGCTGGAGTACCGCCACACCGCCTTGGCCGGCATCGCCATCGACGCCCAGCAATTCTCGACCATCCCCCAGCGGGCCTATGACGTCAAAGGCCTGGTCATCAACGTGCCGGCCAATTACGACCCCATCGCCCGCATCTATGCCGGCTCGTGGGACGGCACCTTCAAACTGGCGTGGAGCGATAATCCCGCCTGGTGCTTCTACGACCTGCTGACCAACGGCCGCTATGGCCTCGGCGATCAGATCGACGTCGCCCAAATCGACAAGTGGCAACTCTACGCCATCGGCCGCTATTGCGACGAACTGGTGCCGGACGGCTTCGGAGGGCAGGAGCCGCGCTTCACCTGCAACCTCTACCTCCAGAGCGAGGCCGAGGCCTACACGGTGATCCAGAACCTCGCCAGCATCTTCCGCGGCATCGTCTATTGGAGCGCCGGCGGCATCGCCGTGATGCAGGATGCGCCGGCCGATCCGGTGCAGATGTTCACCCCGGCCAACGTCATCAACGGCGCCTTCAAATACCAGGGCACCAGCCTCAAATCCCGCCACACGGTGGCGCTGGTGACCTGGAACGATCCCGCCGACTGGTACCGCCAGAAGGTCGAGTACGTCCAGGACGACGCGGCCGTCGCCCGTTACGGCATCGTCAAGGCCGACGTCACCGCCATGGGCTGCACCTCGCGCGGGCAGGCCCACCGCGTCGGCAAATGGCTGCTCTATTCCGAGCAGCACGAGACCGAGGCCGTCACCTTCCGCTGCGGCATGGACGGCGCCTACGTCTTCCCCGGCGCGGTCATCGCCACCTCGGACCCCAACCGCGCCGGCCAGCGCATGGGCGGCCGGGTGGTCGCGACCTCAGTCGACCGCACCTCCGTCACCCTCGACGCCCCGCCAATCGCCGGAATCGGGGCGGCATCGCTGCAGGTGGTGATGCCGGACGGTACGCTCGCCACCCAGCCGATCACCGGCACGGTCGGCGCCATCGTCACCCTGGCGGCGCCCTTGCCCCAGATGCCGGTGGCCAATGCCGTCTATCTGATCGCCGAGAGCGATGTGCTGCCGGAACTGTGGCGGGTGGTCACCATCAACGAGGTGGAGACCTGCCAGGTCGAGATCTCCGCCATCTCGCACGATCCCTCTAAATACCAGGCGATCGAGGAGGGCTTGGCCCTGCTGCCGCGCCCCACCAGCAGCCTTTCGGCAGCGCCGGCAACGCCCGCCAACCTGTCGGCATTGGTGTCCCGCTACGTCATCGACATCGGCGTTGCCGGCCTGCGCCTGACCTTCTCGTGGAGCGGTTCGGCCAATCGCTTCACCGTCACCTGGAGCCGGGTCAACGGCGGAACGACCACCGTCACCCAGAGCCAGACCAGCCT
>NZ_CAINTR010000122.1 GCF_903853455.1 uncultured Magnetospirillum sp. | reverse complement strand
GCCACCACCATGGCGGTTTCCCGCAGGCCGAGGCCGGCGATGGAGATGGGCAGGGTCATGATCAGGATCACCGGCGGCACCAGCACCATGCAGTCGATCATGTCCACATGGAGGCCGAGGCCGCGGGCCAGGGCATAGGCCTCCAGCGACAGGTTGACATGGCCGATGATGGCGATGACCAGGGTGGGAACGCTCCAGCGCGGCTGGGCGAACAGCCGGCGGGTGTCGCCGGCCAGATGGGCCAGCCCCCGCACGATCCGCCAGCGATGCAGGGCGTGGGGCAGGCGGTCGAGCAGCGACAGCACGACGATGCCGGCCACCCCCAGCACTGACAGGGCGGGAAACACCCACGAGCCGGGAATGTTGGGCGCGCGGGCCAGCAGCAGCGGCTGGGTCGCCGCCACCAGCAGGACCAGGGCGAGGATGGTGATGACCCGCTCCAGCATCACCGAATTGACGCTGGCCCCCAGGGTCAGGCCGGAGCGATGGGCCTTCCACATGCGCAGCGCGTCGCCGGCCACCGGCAGGATGATGGAGAAGCAGACGCCGATATAGTAGACGACGATGGCCTGGAGCGGCGAGAACACCGCCTTCAGCGCCTTCAGCACGAACCACCAGCGCACTGCCCCCAGCAGCACCTGCCCGACCCCCAGACCCAGGGCCAGGGCCAGCATGGCGGGGTCAAGCGTCTTGGCCTGGCTCCATGCCGAGGCGAGGTCGACCTTGCCGAGGACGAACCAGATCAATCCGACCGAAAGCACTCCCTTGAGCACCCACGGCAACCACCGCTTCACCATCGGAAACCACACTCGTCTGTTGTCCCTCAAGCGCCGGGCGCTTGCGCTTGGCTTTCGCGCCACACGGCACGGCGGGCGTCGCCCTTGCCGAAGGCGGCAAGCTTTACCACGTTTCCCCGCTCCGTGAATACCGCATCACGGCGACGGGAACCGCGTCCGGTACAGCCGCGAGCCGGCGACCGCCTCGGCGGCGAGCTGGTGGCCAAGGCCGTTCCAGTGTCCGTCGGTGGGCCATTCGAAGCGGACCTCGGGATGCGTCTCGGCATAGGGAACGAACAGGTCGTCGAGATCGACCACCTCGAATCCCCGCATCCGCGCCGCAGCGATGAAAAAGCGCCGCATCTGGCTGAAATAGCTGTCGTCGCCCCCCCCCGGATAGCGCAGCCCATCGACGAAGAACGCGATCTTGTCCGGCGGCAGCCCCGCCACGGTGGGAAAATCCCGCAAGACAGCCTCGACGACCCGCCGGGAATCGTCCAGACGCTTGGCGTCGGCGGAGGCGAGGACGTTGCCGACGAACTGCGCCGGGGCGGCCTGGGCCTCGGGCACCGACACCAGATCGCGCAGCCGCTCGACCGTCGCCTCCAGATGGAGGTTGAACACCAGGTAGCGCACCAAGGCCGAGTGCCGCAGCATCAAGCGCCAGGGGCTCGGGCGATAGTCGAAGCGGCGCAGGACCAGTTCGCCCTTGTCCTCCACATAATGGTGGAAGCCCGGCCCGACCTTGTAGGCGGCCAGCGATTCGTCGAAGTCGTTGCCCACCACCACCACCGCCACCGCATCGGCGCCCCAGTCCTTCACCGCGTGACGGGCCCAGATCATGTACTGGCTGAGCGGCGCGCCCGAGGCGGCGAAGCTGTACACCCGGCCGCCCTCGCCCACGCGTGCCGCCAGCCGGCCGGCGATGGTCTCGGCGAACGGCACCATGGCCGCCTCCACATAGGAATCGCCGACCACGGCAAGCAGCGGATGCGGCCCCTCGACGGCGTAGTCGCGGTCGTTGACGAAGCCGGCATTGTTGGTCCGGCCGCCATTGACCCGGCTGAAGTTCCAGTCGGCGGAATAGCGGAAGTCCCGATTGGGAGCGAAGTGAAAGACCGGCGATTGCCGATTCACCGGCTGGGCCTGCAGGCCGGTGCTCACCGGCAGCAGCCGTAGCGCCGCTTCGACCAGCGTCAACGGCACCAGCACCGCCACCGCCAGGGCGGCCAACCGGATCAGTGCGCCCCTCACGACACCCTCGGCGGCACGCCGGTCCGGCGCTTCCACACCAGGATGGTGGTGACGGCGTAATTCCACACCGCTCCCACCGTCGCTCCCATCAGCCCGGCCATCCACCACGGGATACCGTGACCGTTCAGGAACGAACCGATGGCGACGCTGCCCACCGCGCCGGCCGAACACACCGCCATGAAGCGGATCAGACCGCCGGCCAGATGGTGGCCCCTGAGCCGCAGGTCGCGATGGGTGAACAGGTTGTTGAGGCTGAAATTCAGCACCATCGCCGCCAGGGCGGCCAGGCTTTGACCGGTGGCGAAGCTCAGTCCGGCCACGGCCATGGCCGCCCCCAGCACGGCGAGGTGAAGCAGGGCGCCGACCCCCCCGACACTGACGAACATCAGGAAGCGGACCGGCACGATATGGCCGAACAGCTTCTCGTACAGCAGCAGCCCGTATTCGTAGATCACCATGCTGTCGAGCTTGCTTTCGCCGGCCATGCGAGTGCGGAACACGAAGGGCAACTCGCGAACCCGCACCGCCCCCTCCGCCGAGGCCAGGATGTCCAACAGGATCTTGAAGCCCTTGCCCGACAGACGTGGCAACGCCCGCTCCAGCACCTCACGCCGCAGCATGAAGAAGCCACTCATGGGGTCCGCGACCGCAACCTTCAGCAACTTTTGCCCCAGCAGGGTGGCGAAGCTGCTGATGCGGCGGCGATCCGAGGCCCAGCCCCCCACCGAACCGCCGTCCACGTAGCGGCTGCCGACCACCATGTCGGCTTCGTCCCGGCGCATGAGGTCGAACATGCGCGGCAGCAGCGTCTCGTCATGCTGCATGTCGGCGTCCATCACCGCCAGCACCGGCGCCAGGCTGGCCAGCATGCCCTCGACGCAGGCCGAGGCCAGACCGCGGCGGCCGACCCGGTGCAGCAGGCGCACTCGGCTGTCGGCGGCGGCCAGTTCGGCGATGGCGGCGCGGGTGCCGTCGGAGGAATCGTCGTCGACGAACAGAATCTCCCAGCGAATGCCGTCCAGGCAGGCCACCAGACGCCGGACCAGCTCGGCGACGTTGCCCCGCTCGTTGAGGGTGGGAACGACGATGGCGAGATCGGGAATGGCCATCATTTCTCTCCGACGCCCAGCAGCAGAAAGCCGAACCGATCGACCAGGGCATGCGGCTCCACCGCCGCGACCCGGTCGGCCAGGTCCCAGCCCAGGGGAGCCGTGAAGGAGGCGGCCAGCATGAAGCCCTCGACCGTGACGTCGCGGAACCCCGTCCGCCGCAGCAGGTCGGCCAGCCGACGACGGTTGAAGCGGTTGACGTGCTGTTCGGCGTAGGACACTTCGCCCAACCGGTTGACCATGGCCTCCAGCAGCGGCCACAGGCTGCGGTAGTTGGGGGTGGAGACCACCAGCCGCCCGCCCGGCGCCAGCACCCGATGCGCCTCGCGCAGCAGGGCGGCGGCGGCGTCCGGGTCGAGATGCTCCACCAGTTCGATGATGGTCACCAGATCGAAGCGGCTGTCGGCGAACGGCAGCGGACCGGGGGCGACCACCTCGAACCGATGCCGCTCGGTCTGGTACCGGCTGCGGGCGAAGGCGATCTGCGCCTCGGCCAGATCCACGCCCACCACCTCGGCCTCGCCGTCCAGGGTGCCGATAAAGGTGCCGGCGCCGCAGCCGATATCGAGATGGGCGCGGCGACCGGCGATCTCGGCCCGCACCCGGTCGAATTTGAGGTGGTGCCACTTGGACTGCACCCCGGCCCGGCGATGGAAAGCCTGATCGTAATAGCCGACCGGGATGGAATCGTAGTTGAAGTCGGAGGGCTCAGACATGGGAAACGGTGCACCGGCGGCGGAAGGGCAAGGCGGCGAAAAGCGGGCGGGCCAGGAACAAGGCGGCGATCAGACCGGCGGGCAGGATGGCCGGCATGAAACGCCCCACCATGTGAATGGCGCACAGCGACAGGGTATACCCGAAAAACATCGCCCAGAGCCACACTGCCGCCACCGCCTCGCGCGCCGGCCGCGTCCGCACGCTTCGGCCCAACAGACCAAGCCCCCCCAGTGCCAGAACCGCCATCAGGCCATAGGCCCCGATCCGGAGCGGAATGGCGGCGACGAACAGCGCCACGGCGACGGCGTCGCCGTCCTTGAACGCCTCCATGGCGTGGGGGATGTCGGCGGGGACCAGACGATGGCCCGTGGCCAGCCGGGCGTAGAACGAGGCGTTGTCCAGGGGGTCGAGGAACTGGAGGATGACGCTGTTGTTGAAATTGTTGACCGTGTTCTCGACCATCGCCCAGGGATGGCGGCGCCAGGCCCGAAAATAGACCTGCTTGTGCAACTCGGCCGAGGCGACCGCGTCCAGATGGTAGCGGCTGAACAGATCCCCGACGATCTCGACCACTTCCGGGTACTGGTAGGTCTTCAACCGCTCATGGGCCAGGACGTCGATGGGGGTGTCGCCGTCGAAGACGTCGTGGCCACGTCCCGCCGCCTTGACCAGCGGCTGGATCATCACGAACTGAGCGCCGGTGGTCATGACCCAAGAGCCGGAACGGGCATGGTTCCAGACGGTAAGCGTGCCGATCGTCGCGACGACCGGAGCGAGGAAGATCGCCACCGCCACCACCCACGGCCCAGCCCGGCGTCCGATCCGCGCCCATGCCACCATCGCCGGCAGCACGAACACGACGAAGGGCAGGCCGGTGCCGCGGATCAGGCACGAAAAGGCGAATAGCCCCCCCAGCCCGGCCAACATCGCCCGCCCCGCCGGCCGCCGCTCCAGCAGGCCGATCAGCGGCACCGACCAGCAGGTGATGAACAGGCTGGAATAGAGGCTGTCGCTGAGCAGCATCTGGTCGTACAGGACGCCGATGGCGGTGGCGTGCCCGGCGGCGGCCAGCAGGGCCAGCCGGCGCGATCCCAGCACCGCCAACGCCAACCGCCAGACCAAGACGGTGACACCCAGCGACGCCGCGATCTGAAACAGCACCAGCAACACCAGATGCGACGGCCCGTCGCCGAACACCCCGCGAAAGCCGGCCACCACCAGCGGATAGCCCATGGAGCGGAAGATGGTCATGGGCGTGGCGTTACCGCTGAGGCCCGCATCGCTCAGCCAGGCCCGCTGATGGAGGATGATGTCGGCGAAATCGCTGTAACTGCCCCAGTCGAACTCGGTCAGCGGCCCGAAGACCGCCAGCAGAACCAGCTTGGCCACAGCCAGCGTCGCCAAGCCGCTCCATTCCATCCGGCGCCCCGCCGTCCAGGCGTTCATGACTGGCTCTCCAGCCATTGCTGGAACATCAGCACGTCCCACAGAGCGTATTGCCCGTTGACGGTGCCGGCCAGATGCCGGGACCACAGCGTGCGGATGGGAGCGGGATCGAAATAGCCCTCGTGGCGCAGGCGCCGCTCGTCCAGCAAGGCCTCGGCCCAATCCCTGAGCGGCCCGCGCAGCCAGGCGTCGATGGGCACGCCGAACCCCATCTTGGGCCGCTCCACCAGCGCCGCCGGGACGTAGCGGTGCAGCACCTGGCGCAGCGCCCATTTGCCCTGGCCGTGGCGGATCCCAAGCGCGCGCGGCTGGGCCAGGGCGAATTCCACCACCCGGTGGTCCAGCAGCGGCACGCGGGCCTCCAGCGCCACCGCCATGCTGGCGCGGTCGACCTTCACCAGGATGTCGTCGGGCAGATAGGTCAGCATGTCGCGCACCTGCATGCGCTCGACGAAATCGGGCACTTCGCCGACCAGGGCCGGATCATCCACCAGGGTGACGGGCTGGTGCCCGCCGACCACCACCCGGTCGGGCTGGTGCCAGTGCGACACCAGCCGGCCGTAGAATGCGTCGGAACTGGCCACCGCCAGCACCTCGGCCAGCTTATGCAGGCGGTCGCCGGGATGGCTGGGCCGCAGCCGCCCCGGCACGAATTCGAACAGGGCGTCCCATCCCCGCGATGGAACCGCCGTGACCGCCCTGGCCGCCAGCCGCCGCAGCCAGACCGGCGTCGCCGCCAGGGCGCCGCCGAAGCGCCGCGCCACGGTGTAGCGGGTATAGCCGGCGAACAGCTCGTCGCCGCCGTCGCCCGACAGGGCCACCGTGACGTGGCGGCGTGCCAGTTCCGACACCAGCAGGGTGGGGATCTGCGACGAATCGCCGAACGGCTCGTCGTAATGCCGCGCCAGACCGGGGATCACCTCCAGGGCGTGGCGCGGTTCCACGATCAGCTCGGTGTGATCGGTGCCGAGATGCCGGGCTACCGCCCGCGCATGGGGAGATTCGTCGTAGGCGGCCTCGGCGAAGCCGATGGAAAAGGTGCGGACCGGCCGGCTGCTCTGGGCCTGCATCAGCGCCACCACCGCCGAGGAATCGATGCCGCCGGACAGGAAGGCCCCCAGCGGCACGTCGGAGACCATGTGCCGCCCCACCGCGTCGCGCAGCAAGACGTCGAGTTGGTCCACCGCCTCGTCGGCGGTCATGGCGGCATGACCGCCCTGGGCCAGCCGGCGCAGGTCCCAATAGGTCGTAAGGGTGGGCTCCGCCCCCGGGCTCCACGACAGGATGCGGCCGGGTTGCAGTTTCTGGACGCCGCGCCAGATGCTGCGCGGCGCCGGCACGTAGCAGAACCGCAAGAAGGCCGACAGGGCGTCGCGGTCGACCTCGCCCCGCCAGGCCGGATGGACCCGCAGCGCCTTCAGCTCCGAGCCGAACAGCAGCACGCCGCCCTGGAGCGACCAGTAAAGCGGCTTGATCCCCATGCGGTCGCGCACCAGCCACAACCGGCGGGCCGAGCGATCCCACAGGGCGAAGGCGAACATGCCCATCAGCCGGGCCACCGTCTCTTCCACCCCCCAGCGGACGCAGGCTTCGACAATCACCTCGGTGTCGGAATGGCCCCGGAACGCCACGCCGGCGGCTTCCAGCTCGCGGCGCAACTCCGGGCAGTTGTAGATTTCGCCGTTATAGGTGACGACCAGACGGCCGCAGGCCGATTCCATGGGTTGATGCCCGGCCGGCGACAGGTCCACCACCGCCAGCCGCCGATGGCCGAGGCAGACCCCCGCCTCGGCGTCGCTCCACAGCCCGTCGCCGTCGGGACCGCGATGGGCCAGGGTGTCGGTCATCGCGCCGCCGACGGCGCGCAAGGTCGCCGCGTCGGGACGCCCAGGGGAGGGATCGACGAAACCGGCGATGCCGCACATGGTCAGCGGCCTCCGCCGGACGGCAGCCAGCCGCGCAGGCCGGACACGATCTCGAGATAGCCGGGATAATCGTGCTCGATCACGCCGTGGCGGATCAGGAAGTCGATCACCACCAGTCCGGCGTCCCATTTGAACGCCGCCTCGCGCTCCAGCAGGTCGCGAAGATCGGCCAGGTCGAACAGCAGGAACTCGGCCACCTCGCCATCGCCGTTGACCGGAACGAAGTCCGACGGCAGTTCCAGGTCGAAGCACAGATTGGAGCCGTGACGCACCGTGTGGGAGTCGGCCAGGAAGAACCCGACGGCGCCGACCGCCACCGCCCGGTCCGACAGGTCCGGGGGAATGCCGGCCTCGTCCCAGGCTTCGTCGCGCAGGGTCTCGCGGACGCTCCGGCCGTTGGCCACCGAACCTGCCGCCGCCTGATCCAGTTTCCCCGGCGCCTGAAAGGCATCCCAGGGCCGCCGCGCCACCCACATGCGGGTGACGCCACCCCGACGGGTGAAGCAGTTGACATGGGCGCCCCGGCCGAACACCCCCAGCGCCGTGGCCGCCGCCCGCTCCAGGGCGAAGAGGTGGCGACCGGGAAAACCGGGAAACGGCAGCCGCTCCCCCGACCACAGGCCGAAGCCGGCGCGGTCCTCGTCGTAGAGCTGCCGCAACGCCGCCTCGATTTCGCTGGTCAGCGCCTCGAAGCCGATCTCGGGCCGCAGCAGGACGACCCGCCCCTCCTCCACCTTGAACAGGTCGCCGAAGCGGGCCAGACGCGGCGCGAACAGGCGCGGCACCCAGCCAATCCGGCGGTCCCCCACCATGAACGGCAGCACCGCCCCGGGTGGGTTGGCATTGCTTTCGGTTACCCGGTCGAGGATCGACATGCCCGCTACCCCCGCCCCGCCCAGAGCCGCTCGGCCGCCGCGACGACCTTATCGACCGCGAGGTCGAGCATCATGCACTCCTGGCTCCGGTAATCGTAATCGGGGGCGTGGCAGATGTCCTCGAACGAGCGCGGTCCCCGGACGCTGGCGCCCTGCTCCCCCCAGGGGCCGTAGAACACCTCTGAGCTGGGGCCAAACAGGCCCAGCGTCGGAATACCGACGGCGGCGGCAATGTGCATCAGCCCGGAATCGTTGCCGACATAGAGGTCGCATCGCCGCAGGCAGGCGGCGGCGGTGGCCAGGTCCACCGCGCCGACCAGATCGATCCGCCGCTCGACCGGCACCGATTCGATCATCGGCAGGATGGCGGCACGTTCGGACGCCGCGGCGAAGACCGCGACGCGGGCGCCTGGAAGGATGCCGTCGGCGGCGGTCAGCCGGGCGACGACGGCGGCGAAGCGATCCGGCGGCCATTGCTTGGCGCCCCAATTGGCGCCGGGTCCAACCGCGATCACCCGACCGCCCTCGGCGACCAACCCGGCCGCTCTCCGATCCTGTTCGGCCGTGGTCCACAATTGGGGAGGCAAGGGCTGCTGCTCCGGCCCCAGCACCCGCGACAGATGGGCCACCCGATGCCGCGGCTCCCACGACGAGGTCACCACCCGTCGCCGCAGAGTCGGCACCGCATAAGCCAGGGCCGAACCGCGCAGATCGACCACCATGTGCCAGACATGCCCGACCGTTTGGCGCCACAGGTCCAGCCAATGGCCGGCGCGGCGGCGCTTGACCATGGGGATCACCCGCTCGACGAAGGGGGCGGCGGCGAACAGATCGGCGGCGGCGGCACCGCAGGCGACGGTGAAACGGGCAGCGGGATAGCGCGCCGCCAGATAAGCCAACAGCCCGGTGGACAACACCGCGTCGCCAATGCGGCTGGCGGTGACGAACAGGATTTTCACGGCGTCACAGCCGCCACAGGCGGAGACCCTGGGGAAGATCGAGACCGCGCCACATTCCCTTGATGTCCGCCACCAGGCCGCCCGGACGCACCAGGGTGTCGAAGGTCTCGACGGTGAAATTCAGATAGGCGGAATGCGGCACCGCCCCCACCACGCAATCGAAGTCGCCAAGCCCCTCCAGCCCCGGCAGCACGGTCTCGCCGTATTCATGGCGCGCCTCGGCCGGATCGGCGTGGGGATCGTGGACCACCACCTCGTGGCCGAGTCCGCGCAACGCCCGAATGACGTCCACCACCTTGCTGTTGCGCAGGTCGGGCACGTTCTCCTTGAAGGTCAGGCCCAGCATCAGAATGCGCGACGGCGCCGCCAACTGCGCCGAGACGCGCTCGGCGATATAAGGCCCCATGCCGTCGTTGATGCGCCGCCCCGCCAGGATGATCTCGGGATGATGGCCGTTATCCATGGCGCATTCGGCCAGATAGAACGGATCGACCCCGATGCAGTGCCCCCCCACCAGACCCGGCTTGAAGTTGAGGAAGTTCCACTTGGTGGCCGAGGCGTCGAGGACGTCGTAGACCGAGATCCCCAACCGCTGGAAGATCATGGTGATCTCGTTGATGAAGGCGATGTTGATGTCGCGCTGGGCGTTCTCGATCACCTTGGCGGCCTCGGCGGCGCGGATGCTGGCGGCGCGGAACACGCCGCCGCTGGTGACGCTGCCATAGACCCGCTCCAGCAGGTCGACCACCGCCGGAGTCTGGCCGCTGATCACCTTGGTGATGCGCTCCACCGTGTGCTCGCGGTCGCCGGGATTGATCCGCTCGGGGCTGTAACCCAGGAAGAAATCCTCGCCGCATGTCAGGCCGGAGACGCGTTCCAGCTCGGGACCGCAGACATCCTCGGTGACGCCGGGATAGACGGTGCTTTCGAACACCACCACCGCGCCCTTGGCCATGGCCTTGCCCACCGAGCGGCAGGCCCCCATCACCGGCCGGAGATCGGGTTTGTTGTCGTCGGTCACCGGCGTCGGCACCGTCACGACGTAGACGTCGCAGCCGGCGATATCCGCCACGTCGGCGCTCAACCGGAGGGTGCTGGCGCGGAGCTTGGCAGCCTCCACCTCGCCGGTGCGGTCGAAGCCCTTGTGCAGTTCGGCGATGCGCGCGGTCGAAATATCGAAGCCAATAGCGGGGAAATGCCGGGCGATGGCGACCGCGAGCGGCAGCCCCACATAGCCGAGGCCGATAATGCCGATCTGGGGAGGCTTGGTCATGAAACGCTCTCGAAGCATGCGACGGGCCACTATTTCATCCGCCGCCCGGCCAAAGTCAAGAAACCCGGGCAGGCCTACCTCCGAAAGCAAGGCGCCGCCCGGAGCCATGGTTGCCCCCTCCGCACCGGTCTGATATCAGTACCCGCGTCCATTTCAGGGGGAAAACCCGTGCTCCATCACCTCAATCCCATCGCGGTCAAGCCCGCTCGTGTCGTGGTGATGGGGGCCGGCGGGTTCATCGGCGGCGCCATCGTCGAGCGGCTGCGGCGGGACGGCGTCTCGGTGCTGGCGCTGACCCGGCGCGAGGTCGACCTGCTGGCCGCCGACGCCGCCGACCGGTTGGCGGCGCTGCTGTGTCCCGGCGACAGCTTCGTCGCGGTCTCCGCCCTGGCGCCGGTCAAGACCGCCGCCATGCTGAAGGACAACATCACCATGGCGCTGGCCATGGTGACCGCCCTGGCCAAGGCGCCGGTCGCCCATGTGGTCAATATCGGCTCGGATGCCATCTACGGCGACTTCGACCACCCCATGACCGAAGCGGCCCTCGCGGTCCCCGGCAGCCTGCACGGCGCCATGCATCTGGCCCGCGAGCTGATGTTCCAGGCCGAGGTAACGGCGCCGCTGGCGCTGCTGCGGCCGACCCTGGTCTACGGCGCCAAGGACCCCCACAACGGCTACGGCCCCAATTCCTTCCGCCGCAAAGCCAACCGGGGCGAGGCCATCACCCTGTTCGGCGAGGGCGAGGAACGGCGCGACCATGTGACGGTGGACGACGTGGCCGAACTGGCGTGGCGCATCCTGTGCCGCCGCTCGGTCGGCGCCCTCAACGCCGCCACCGGGACGGTGACCAGCTTCCGCGCCATCGCCGAGATGGTGGTGGGCCTGACGCCCAAGCCGGTGGCGATTGCCGGCAGCCCCCGCAAGGGGGCGATGCCCCATGACGGCTACCGCGCCTTCGACCCCGCCGCCACCCATGCCGCCTTTCCCGATTTCCGCTATACCGCCCTCGGCGACGGTTTGGCCAAGGCGCAGACCGAGGAGTTTCCGTGATGGCCCAGGTAGACCTGCTGCGTTCGCTGCCCAAGCCCAAGCGCAACATCGAAAAGCGCGCCGAGGCCAAGGACCCGGCGGTGATCGCCATCGCCAAGCAGTACGGCGAGATGTTCTGGGACGGGCCGCGCGACTACGGTTATGGCGGCTATTCCTATGACGGGCGCTGGCGGGCGGTGGCCCGCGACATCATCGCCCATTACGGCCTGAAGCCGGGCATGAAGGTGCTCGACGTGGGGTGCGGCAAGGGCTTCCTGGTCAAGGACCTGATGCTGGAATGCCCCGGCCTCGAAGCCTTCGGCCTCGACATCTCGCTCTACGCCATCACCACGGCCCCCGAGGAGGTGATCGGCCGGCTGCATCTGGGCACCGCCGAGAAGCTGCCGTTCCCCGACAAGTCCTTCGACTGCGTCCTGTCGCTCAACACCATCCACAACTTCCCGCGTCCGCGCGCCGTCAAGTGCATGGCCGAGATCGAGCGGGTGTGCAAGGGCGCCAAATCCTTCGTGGTGGTGGACAGCTACTACACCCCCCAGCAGAAGGAGATCTTCGAGAGCTGGGTGCTGACCGCCGAGTTCCACGACTATCCCGACGGCTGGGTCAAGGTGTTCGGCGAGGCCGGCTATACCGGCGATTGGGATTGGACGGTGATCGAATAGGGCCACTGACAATCCGGACCGGGCCGGCTATAACGAACGCAGCATTTGCGGGGGAGTTCCCATGTCCAAGACCTATTGCATTCTCGGCGGCGGCGGCAGTTTCGGCATCCATGCCGCCAAATATCTGCTGGACCACGCCAACCCCAAGAAGGTCATCGGCGTCGGCCGCAACCCGCTGCGGCCCGAGCCGTTCTCGCTCGGCATCGACAAGATGGAGGGCTACGAGTACCACGCCCGCCACGTCACCTACGAGATGGACCTGCTGCTGGAGCTGCTGGACAAGGAGAAGCCGGACGTCATCGTCAACTTCGCGGCGCAAGGCGAGGGCGCGGTCAGCTGGAAGCATTCCTGGCGCTTCTTCGAGACCAATTCCATGGCGCTGGCCAAGCTGTCCGAGGAATTGATGAAGCGCGACTGGCTGGAGCGGTTCATCCAGATCGGCACCTCCGAGATGTACGGCTCGGTGGAGCATGCCGCCAAGGAAGACGAGCCGATCAAGCCGAGTTCGCCCTATGCCGCCTCCAAGGTGGCGTTCGACATGTATCTCATGTCGGTCCACAAGTTCCTGAAGTTCCCCATGAACATCATCCGCCCCTCCAACGCCTATTGCCCCGGCCAGTTGCTGCACCGGGTGATCCCCAAGGCGATCTGGTGTGGTCTCAAAGGCGTGAAGCTGCCGCTGCATGGCGGCGGCCGCGCCGAGAAGTCCTATCTCCACGCCCGCGACCTGGGCCGCGCCATCCATCTGGTGGCCGAAAAGGCGCCGCTGGGTGTCACCTACAATGCCGGGCCGGCCCTGCCGACCTCCATCCGCGAAGTGGTGGAGCGTACCGCCAAGGCGCTGGACATGCCGTTCGAGCAGTTGTGCGAGATGAGCCCCGACCGGCTGGGTCAGGATTCCCGTTACTGGCTGGATTCCTCGGCCATCAAGCGCGACGTGGGCTGGGAGCCCCAGATCGGCTGGGACGAGGGTCTGGCCGAAATGGTCGACTGGGGCCGCACATACTGGGACCAGATCAAGGATTGGCCGACCGATTACGTGCTGAGGGGCTGACCGCGTCATGATCCCCAACGCCTTCGACGTCGGTCAGGCCCGCCGCCGCTGCCTCGACTGGCGGCGGCGCATCCTGGAAGTGTCGCAGCAGGTCACGGCGCTACACGTGGCGCCGGCCTTCTCCTGCATCGAGATGGTGGACGCCATCTATTTCGGCCTGATGCGCAAAGACGCGGCCGGTGCCCTTCGGGACGGCTTCGTCATGTCCAAGGGCCACGGCGTCATGGCCCAGTACGTGGTGCTGGAAGCGCTGGGGATTCTGGAGCGCCAGGATCTCGACGAGTACTGCACCGCCAAGGGCCGGCTGGGAGCACATCCCGATTACGGCAATCCCGGCATCGAGGCCTCCACCGGCTCGCTGGGCCACGGCCTCGGCCTGGCCTGCGGCATGGCCTATGCCGACCGTATCCAGGGCACCGACCGTATGACCTACTGCATCCTGGGCGACGGCGAGATGCAGGAGGGCTCCATCTGGGAGGCGATCATGATGGCGCCCAATCTGGGCCTGTCCAATCTGGTGGCCTTCGTGGACTTCAACGACTTCCAGGGCCTGGGCCGCACCCGCGAGACCCATCCCCATTTCTATCCGGTGGCGGAGAAGGTCGAAAGCTTCGGCTGGGAAGCCATCGATCTCGACGGCCACGATTCCGCCGGGGTGGTCGACGCGGTGCGCAACCGCAAGGGCGGCCGCCCGCTGATGGTGGTCGGCCGCACCGTCAAGGGCAAGGGCGTCTCCTACATGGAGAACGTCGCCATCTGGCATTACCGCTCGCCCAACAAGGACGAATACGTCCAGGCCCTGGCCGAGCTGGCGGCGGCGGCAGCGGAGATCCCGGCATGAGGAACACCTTCGCCGACACCTTCTACGAGGCGGGCAAGCACGACCGGCGTCTGGCGGTGGTGGTGGCCGACATCTCGCCGGCCGGCTCCATCGCCAAGTTCCGCGAGGACTTCCCCGACCGCTTCATCAATACCGGCGTCGCCGAGCAGGTGATGATCGGACTGGCCGCCGGCATGGCCCAGCGGGGCATGCGCCCCTTCGCCTATACCATCGCCACCTTCACCCTGTTCCGTCCCTACGAGATGATCCGCGACGACCTGTGCTACCAGAACCTGCCGGTAACGGTGGTGGGGATCGGCGGTGGCGTCACCTATTCCACCCTGGGAGCGACTCACCATGCCCAGGAGGACATCGCCCTGGCCTGCGGCCTGCCCAACATGGCGGTGATCGCGCCCTGCGATCCGCTGGAGGCCAAGGCCGCCACCTTGTGGTGCACCACCCAGACCCGGGGGCCGGTCTATCTGCGTCTGGCCAAGGCGGGCGAGCCGGTGCTGACCGAGACCGCCGCCGAGCCGTGGGAGTTCGGCAAGCTGCGGACCCTGCAACGCGGCCGCGACGTCGCGATCATCGCCTATGGCCCGATCATGAAGATGGCCATGGAGGTGGCGCGGAACCTGGAAGCCTCGGGCAAGAGCGTGTCGGTGTTCTCGTGCCATACGGTCAAGCCGCTGGACCGCCCCGGTATCGAGGCGGCGCTGCGCGATCACGCCCAGGTGGTGGTGATCGAAGAGACCGCCCCCAACGGCGCGCTCGGCATGCAGGTCAAGGCCATCGCCTGGGAAATCCGCGCCGGTTGCCGGCTGGACACCTTCGCGCTGGACGACGCCTTCCACCATGTCTATGGCAGCCATGACGAATTGCTGGCGGTGCACGGCCTGTCGGCATCGGCCATTCTTGCGGGGATCGCGTGATGGACAAGACCCTGGCCATTCACGGCGGCACGCCGGTGCGCGCCACCCCCATGCCGGCGCGGCTGGCCATCGGCCCCGACGAACGTCGCATGATCGATGAGGCGCTGGATTCTTGTGCCGCCCGCGGTGTCGATCCCGGCTATCAGGAAGGCTACGAGAAGCGCTACACCGACGCCTTCGCCGCCATGCTGGGCGGCGGCCATGCCGATGCGGTGGCGACCGGCACCGTCGCCATCTATGTGGCGCTGATGGCACTGAACCTGCCCAAAGGGGCGGAGGTGATCTGCTCGCCCATCACCGATCCCGGCACCCTGTCGGCCATCGTGCTGGCCGGTCTGGTGCCGCGTCTGGCCGATGCCGAGCCCGGTTCCTACAACATGGGGCCGGAGCAGTTCGCCGCCCGCGTCACTCCGGCGGTCAAGGGCGTGGTGGTGGTGCATTGCGCCGGCCGCGCCGCCGAGATCGACCGCATCGTCGCCATCGCCGCCGAACACGGCATCAAGGTGGTGGAGGATTGCAGCCAAGCCCATATGGCGCGATGGAAAGGCCGCCCGGTGGGGACCTTCGGCGACATCGCCGCCTTTTCCACCATGTACCGCAAGATTTCCATTTCCGGCGGCTCGGGCGGGGTGGTCTATACCCGCGACCTCGACCTATACCGCAACGCCCTGGCCCATGCCGACCGAGGCAAGCCGGTCTGGGCCGAGGGCTTCGACTGGCGCGACCCGCGGCAGTTCCTGTTTCCCGCCCTGAACCTGCACACCGACGAACTGTCCTGCGCCATCGGCATCGCCTCGCTGGAACGCTTGCCGGACACCATCTTGCGCCGGCTGGCCTTCGTCGCCGAGTTTTCCGGCCTGCTGCGCCAGCGCGCCAAGATTTGCCGGCCCTACGGCTATTCGCCCAACGATTCGCCGTTCATCACCCCGGTCTTCGTCGATCCCAATCGGATCACCTGCTCCAAGATCGATTTCGCCAAGGCGCTGCTGGCCGAGGGTATTCCGCTCAATCCCCACTATCAGTACGTGGCGGCGACTTGGCCGTTCCTCAGGCCCTATCTGGCCGACGGCTTCGACTGCCCCAACGCCCAGGCGTCGGTGGAGTCCAGCTTCCCGCTTTACCTCAACGAAAAGTATGGCGAGACCGAAGCCCGCGATTGCGTCGATGCCATGGTCAAGGTGGAGACCTATTTCCGGCGGGACTGAACCAGACCGAGGGTGAAATCCCGGTAGGCGGCGATGGACGTGTCCAGCGACCACGCCGCTGCGGCCCGCGCCGCCTCGGCCCCCATCCGTGCCCGCAGAGCCCCGTCGCCGGCCAGACGCAGGATCGCCTCGGCCAGCAGGTCGGGCCGGCTGGGCGGCACCACCAGGCCGGTTGCTCCCACCATGGCGGCGGCGTCGCCCACATCCGTCACCACGCAGGCGCGGCCGCAGGCCATGGCCTCGGCCACCACATTGGGAAAGCCCTCGCCGAAGCGCGACGACACCACCGGCACGTCGAGGGCCGCCATCAGAGCGGCGGGATCGGAGCGCTCGGCCAGCAGGCGGAAGCGAAACGCCAGTCCGGTCGCGGCGATCCGCTCCGCCAGGGACGGTACACCCGTTCCCGCCAGGACGAAGACCGCCTGGGGCAGGGCGGCGGCGACCCGGATGGCGGCAGCGATAAAGTCGTCATGGCCCTTCATGGGATCAAGGCGGGCGACCACCCCCACCGCCACCGCCTCGGGACCAAGCGACAGCTCTTGCCTCAGCCGCCGGCGGGCATCGCCGTCAGGGTGGAAGACCGAGGGATCGACGCCGTTGGGCAAGATCTCCCAGCGGCGGGGGCGATATCCCCGGCGCTGATGGGCCAGACGGCCGGCCTGGGAATTGGCGGCGACCACGTCGGGAAGCCCCGACAAGGCGGCGAGGACGCGCCGCACCAGAGCGGTCGCCGGCGAGCAGCCGGCCGGTTCCATCTCGGAGCATCGCAGATTCCACACCAGGGCGGCGTCGCATCCCGCCAGCTTGACCGCCAGGGTGCCGAGCAGGTCGGCGTGGTAGAGCCAGGTCATGACCACGGTCGGCCGCTGGGCGCGGATCAGCCGCGCCAGCCGAACCAGCGCCAGCGGCGACGGGACGCCCCGCCGCATCCCCAGGGACATTGTGGCGACGCCGGCATCCCGAATGACATCCTGCCAGCGCCCGCCATCGGTCAGCGAGACCACCACCTGGCGGAAGCGGCGGGGATCGCTGCCGGTCACCACCTGGGCGAGGGTCCGCTCGGCGCCGCCGCCGCCCAAGCCGGTGATGACGTGAAGGATGGTCGGGCGCGTGTCGGCGGGACCGCCGAGCAGGGCCTCGGTCCGCTCGACCATGGCCGCGACGCCGAACCGAGCCTCGATACGGTCGCGCGGGGCGGTGGCCGGGGGTGTGTCGAACCGGGCGAGGCAGGCCTCGGCCAGGGCTTCGGCGTCGCCGGGAGGAACGATGGTGCCGGCCTCCCCCACCACTTGGGCCGAATCGCCGACGGCGGTCGCCACCACCGGCACGCCGCAGGCCATGGCCTCGCCGACGACATTGGAAAAGCCTTCGCCATAGAGCGAGGCCGAGACCAGCAGGTCGAGCATGGCGTAGACCTCTTCCGGCCGCGGCACCGCCCGGTGCCAGGTCAGGCGCCCCGACAACCCCAGCCGCTCGGCCTGGTCGCGAAGATCGTTCGCCATCGCCTCCGGCCCGTCACCGACACAGACGAAGCGCAGATCGGGCCGCCTTGCCGCCATCAGCGCGACGGCGGCAAGGAAAACGGCATGGCCCTTCATGGGATCAAGCCGCCCGACCAGGCCGATCAGCGGTGCTTCCGCCGGGATGCCCCAGGCCAGACGCAATGCCTCGCCGGCCGGGTGGTCGGGGTGGAAACGCTCCGTATCGACGCCGTTGGGAACGACCACCAGACGGCTGGCGGGAAAGCCCCGCGCAAGGGCGGCCACGCGCCCGGCCTCGCTGTTGGCGATGGCCAAGTCGGCCCGGCGGGCGGCGACTCCCTCCAGGCGGTAGGACAGGGCCGACAGCCGGTCATAGCGGGACAGATCCATGTCCGAGGCGCGCACGCCGAACACCAGCCGGCAGCCGGGCACCGTCAGGCATGCCACCGCCGCGACCAGATTGGCGACCGGCAGGAAGGAATACAGCGCATCCGGCCGCTTGCGCCGCAGCAGACGGACCAGACGGACGAGAAAGGCGAGGTTGCTCCAGCGGCCGCCCTTGGCCAGGTCGACCACGGCGACCCCGCTGCCGACCAGCTCGGTCTGCATCGTCCCTCCGGCGTAGAACAGGGCGAGGGTGACGTCGAGCCCCCTCTCGGCCAGTCCTCGCGCCAGCAGGACGATCTGCCGTTCCGCCCCGCCGGCCTCCAGCGACCGGGCCAGGATCAGCAATTTCATCGGGTGAAGTCCGGGGGAGCCGCCTCGATGGCGGCGACCATGGCGTCGAACTCGCGGCGGATGACCTCCGGCGTGTCGGGCTCCCACACCCACTTGCAGAAGCGGTGAGCGACCGGCGGCGTCTCGCCCGGAATGAAGCCGAGCCGGCGCATATAGGCGGTGGAGGACTGCTCCACATCCTCCGTCACCATGCGATAGGTGATGGAGCGCGCCCGGGTGAAGGCCAACATCACCATGGGGCCGGAATTGATCCCCAAATTCAGCCAGGCCGCCTCGTAGAGGGCGAGACGCAGCGGCAGATTCCACGACGCTTCGTGCAGGTAGGGAAAGCCCGCCATCTCGTCGGGCAGGGGATCGACGGTGCGGCCGGTGTCGTAGAGGATGACCACGCACCAGACGGCCGGGTCGAGGGAATGGGCGAAGGCGGCCCAGGTGGCGACGCTGCTGTTGCGGGCGCTGCCGAAGGCGTAATCCCGCAGGGTGATGGTGACCACCCGCCGCCCCTGGGCGACGCGGTCGAGCCAGCGGGCGATGATTCGCCGGGCGTCGGTGGAGCTTTCCAGCACTTGGCAGCTCTGCCCGGCCGCCGCTTGCCGCAGCACGATCTGCGGCTCGGGGAAATGGGGCAGGCTGGGCTCGTAGGCGGGGGGATGGACGACATCGGCCCGGTCGCGGATATGCTGGGCATGACGGCGCGAAGTGGCCAGGGTGATGCCCCGCATGGCGGGAAGCAGGGAAAAGGCCGGCAGGGTCAGGTTGACCAGCCGGGAACGGCGGGCCTCACGATCGACGACCTGCTCGTAGTCGGCGGTTTCCTCCCGCAGGCCGTCGGTCTCGGCCGGGACCACCACGAAATGAACCCCCGCCTTGCCCGCGGCTCGACGGGCCAGTTCGGCACCGGCGATGAACCAGACCACGTCGTAGGTCACCGGAGCGGCGGCGAGATCGTAGAAGGCGGTGACGAACTCGGTCTCCATTGCGGCCTGCTGGGGAGCCCCCCCTCGAAGGGCGCGAATCAGGCCGAGAAGATCAAGACGGGCCCTGAACAAGGCTTTGCCGGGACCAGTGGTGGGGGCCGCCAGTTCGTGGGCGACACGGCGGCCGATCCAGGCGAGGCCCTGCTCCCGCAGGCGGGCGAGGGCGCGCCGAAGACTGAGGGCGGGGGCATCCATCGCACGCCTCACGACGCCGAGGGGCGGCTGGGGCGGGGATCGACGGTGTCTGCCGAGGCCTGGGTCACGCGGTCGGGTCCCTCAACGCCCCCAGGTCGGGGGAGTGGTTACCCAGCAGCGGCCCTTGCCAATTCTCCAGCCGGTCGATGCGGTTGTAATAGGTCATCTGCGGCGAGCGGCGGATCAGCAGCCCGTCGCGGATCTCTTCGTCGAAATCGTGCCACAGCCAGCCATTGCAGTTGGTGCAGAACGGCACTTTTTCCCACTGCCCGGTCTCATGGTAGTAGCGGACCTTGGCGAAGGCCTCGCCGTTCCAGACGGCCTCGGCCCCCTCCTCCAGGATATTGCCGACCGTGGTCTCGCGAAACCCGTCCAGGCAGCAGATGGTCACCGAACCGTCGTGATGGACCGGCATGGTCGAATAGAGGGCGGGACAGGTTTCCCGTTCCTTGTCTACCGCCATGTCGGGGAAGGTTCCGTCCTGGAACACCAAGCCGGTGCGGAGACAGTCGATCACGCCGCACCAGCGCTCGACGAAGGCGTCGGTCTCGGCCCGGTTGGCATCGGTGATGGTGAAGGACACGCCGACGCGCGGACTGGATCGCCGCCCCCGCTCCGCCAGCAGGCGCAGGATGTTGGCCTCGATGGCCTCCAGCTTGTCCACGCCGCGCACCTTGACGAAGGTCGCGGGATCGACCGCGTCCAGGCTGACAAAGATGGAATCGACCCCGGCGGCGATGATGTCGCGGGCCATCTGCGCCGACAGGGCGACGCCATTGGTGTTGATGGCGACGGTCATGCCGCGCGACTTCATGTCGCGGATCCGCTCGGCCACGTCGGGAATGAGCAGGGGCTCGCCGTAGAGGACCGGCTGCACCAGGGGCGTGGCGGCGGCCACTTCGTCCAGGATGCGCCGCGCGTTCTCCACCGACAGCAGGCCCTTGACCTTGTCGATGGCCTCCTGGTCGTCCGATCCCCAGACCGGACACATGGGACAGCGCAGATTGCAGCGGGTGGCGAAATCGATGAGTACCCGCTTGGGCAGGCGGTCCACCGGCTTGGGAACCCATCCCAGGGCGGGATCGACCCAATCCGCTTTGCTCCAGTCGCTCATCGGTATCCTGCGTCCCTTCAGAGTTTCCGCACTGTAGCGTAAGGGTCGGCCACGAGCGACGCAAAAACTGTCCGCAGCAGCGGCGCCATGGGCAGGAGCATCCAGGGAGTCGCGAAATCCTCGCCGAGGACGAGCTCGGTTCCAGGCGTCAGGCGGGAAGCGAAGGCGGGAAAATCGCGCGGGATGCGGGCATGGCGGCGCAGTCGCATGGCATGCTCGGCGCCATCCAGTCCGATCAGCCGGTAGGCTTCGGCTGCGCTGTCGGGGTTGAGATAGAGGTCGGGGGCCATGACCTCCTCGGCGTGGTGGATCGCCGTACAGCATTCCAGCCCCACCCCCAACAGCAGCACCCAGCAATCGTAATCCCGCGCCAGGCCATAGGGGCTGTTGCCGGCGCAAGGGGTCGAGCCCTGGTGGTGGGTGGAGAGCAGCAGCGGCGCCAGCCGGCCACGTCCCGCCACCGAATGGGTGGGGTGCAGGCTGCGATGGGTGGCGAAGTGCCGGCGGAAGCACTCGGTCAGCACGCCGGTGTGGGAGGGGGTTTCACGGGCGTCGAAGACCGGATTGACCGGATTGACCGTCCGCCAGGTCATGGTCGGCATCAGCAGGGTGGCGTCGCCCAATCCGGCGAGCAAGGCGGCGCACAACCGCTCCGGGGCGAGACCGGCGGCTCCCAAATGGCGGAAGGCGGAGTGGACGATCAGGACCGAATCCGCAGTGAAGCGGTGATGGGCCGTCCAGCGGGCGACGAGGGCGTCCTCTCCGGACACGGTCATTCGCCCAGACTCGCCCGCATATCCTCCAGGCGGTCCAGGCAGGACTCCACGTTGCGGAAATCCAGGCCGGACAGGTCGGGCAGGTCCATGTCCCACCACCGCACGCGCAGCAGACGCTCGACGACCGCCTCGGAGAACCGCAGCTTCTTCACCGTCCCGGGCACGCCGGCGACGATGGCGTAGGGCGGCACGTCCTTGGTGACGACGGTGCCGGCGGCGATGATCGCGCCGTGGCCCACGCTCACCCCCGGCATCACCATGGCACCGTGGCCCATCCACACGTCGCTGCCGACGGTGGTCGGCTTGAACATGTCGGCCGAGCGCGACAGCCGCTGGATGTCGCGGTATTCCTGCACCCAGCCGAAGGAATCGTCCCGGTACTGGAACTCGTGGCTCGACAGCCAATTGGTGGGGTGGTTGAACGGATTGATCATCGTCCGCGCCCCGAAGGCGATGAACGATCCGACGGTGGCGCGGCCCACATAGCACTGGGCGTTCATGCCCACATACTTGCCGAGGGTCACCTCCGGGCCGATTTGGGTATCGACGTTCAGGTAGAGGGGGCCGGAGACCTGGGACTTGAAGATCTTGGCGCGGGGGTTGAGTTTCCAGATGCCGTGGAGGATCTCCGGCTCACCGGTCCGGTTCTCGTAGTCGTCCACGTAGATCGACGGATACGGCATCAAGAGCCTACCACTTGGTGGCGACGCGCTGCAGCTTGGGATGCGACACCAGACAATGCCACACCACCGCCTGGAACGCCTCGGCATGGGGAGTCACCAGGCCGTCATCGACGGTGGGGATCACCACCACATGATGGCCGACCTTCTTGGTGTAGCCGCCGTCGCGGCCGACGATGCCCAGGATGGACGCCCCCCGGCCGACCGCCAGATCAAGGGCCTTGATCAGGTTGGGGCTGACATTGCGCTCGGCGTTGCCGCCACCGACCGAGAAGACCATCACGGCATCCTCGGCCCGCAGCCGGCTGATCTCCAGCCATCCCGCGAACACGGTGTCCCAGCCCTCGTCGTTGGTCCGGGCGGTCAGCTCCGAGACATTGTCGGTGGGGGCATAGGTCTCGATGCCGCACAGCTTGCGGAAGTCGTTGACGGCGTGGGCGCAATTGGCGGCGCTGCCGCCGACCCCCAACAGGAACAGGCGGCCGCCACGCTCGCGCAGCGCCACCAGGGCGTCGGCCATCGCCTCGATCGCGGCAAGGTCGAGGGTCTTCGCGATGGTCGCGACCTGCCCAAAAAACTTTTCGATGTGAGACACCGGCGTTCCCCCGGACAATCCAAGATCCTGGGCGCTTTTAGCCCATCGACGAGGCGGATGTCCAGATGCAGAGGCTTGCGGCGGTACCAGGGCGAAGCTATTACCGTGCCCCTGACCACGGAGTGACGCCGATGACGGAGCGCGACGACCAACCGATCCGGCTTTGCCATGCCGCCGCCGCCATTCTGTTGAGCGTCGATGGGCGATACCTCCTTCAGCACCGCGACGACAAGCCGGGGATTTTCTTTCCCGGCTACTGGTGCTGCTTCGGCGGGGCCTTGGACGCGGGGGAGACGCCGCCGGACGGGCTGCGGCGCGAACTGGCCGAGGAACTGGCGCTGGACATCGACCCGGCGACCATGCGCTACGTGGCGACCACCCGTTTCGACGTCCCGTCGTCCGAGGGGCGGAGCTTCGACCGAACCTATTTCGAGGCGGTGCTGAGCGACGACCAGATCGCGGCGATCCGCCTCGGTGAGGGCCAGGGCCACGGCCTGTTCCATCCGGAAGAGGCGCTGGGGCCGTTGCGCCTGACGCCTTACGACAGCTTCGCCCTATGGATTCACCGCAACCATCACCGCTTCTGCTGGTGAGGGATTGGGGCCCAGACATCCAGGCCGGCCCGGTTGCCCCAGCCGGCGGCAGTGATTTCCAGGACCTGCAGCATCTCCATGGCCTGGGTCCGGCGAGAATGGAGCTGGCTCGCCTGGTGGCTGGTGGCGGCCAGCCCGGAGCGCAGATTGGGGGTGTCCTTCAATCGGGCCACCGCCTCGGCGAGGGCGTCGGGCTGGCCGGGCGGCACCCACAATCCGGCCCGGTCGGCCTCCAGGATCTCCTGGGCCTCGCCACGCGGCGAGGCGAGAAGGATCGGCAGGCCCATGCCCATGGCCTCGAAGATCTTGGACGGGATGACTTCGGCGAAGACCGGCGAATCCCGCAGATGGACCAGGGCGACGTCGCACAGGCTCCAGATTCGCGGCATCATCTCCTTGGGCTGCGGCCCTTGCAGCACAATGTTGGTCAAGCCGCGCCGCCGCGCCTCCTCCACCAGCATGGGGCGGTCGGCGCCGTCGCCCACCAGCAGGAAGCAGATGTCGGGACGGTGGCGCAGCCGTTCCGCCGCCTCCACCACGTTGATCAGGCCGTGGGCCATGCCGTGGGTGCCCACATAACCGACCACGAACCGCCCCGAAAGGCCCCAGGCTTGCGCCAGGTCCGCGTCCCGTTCGCGGGGGGCGTAACGGAACAGGTCGACACCGTTGCGGACCACCGCGATCTTGTCGGGATCGATACCGCGGCCGACCAGATTGGCCTTGAACGCGTTGGTCAAACTCGCCACCGCAGCCGACCGGCGATACAGGAACAGCTCGATCTTTTCCAGCACGATCAGGCCGATATTGCGCCGCATGACGCCAACGCCGATGATCGAGGCGGGCCAAATATCGCCCAGTTCGAATACGAACGGCACCCGGCGGAGAAACCCCGCCAGCCACCCGGCCACCACGGCGAAGAATTGCGGCGAGGTGGCGGCGACTACGTCGAAGCGCGGCTGAACCAAGGCCACCGGCAGGGCGGTGAACAGGAAACTGAGGAAGTCGAGCGACCGCAGCAGGGTGCCGCGATTGGCGGAGATGAAGGTTTTGACCCGGACCACCCGGATGCCGTCCTTTTCCTCGACGGCATACCACTTGTTCTCATATCCGGGATAGATCGCCCCCTGGGGAAAGTTGGGAAACGAGGTGATCACCGTCACCTCGTGCCCCCATTTGGCCCAATGCACCGCGCGCTCGTAGACACGCGTCGCGGCGGCGTTGGTCTCGGGTGGGAAGTTGTCGGACAGGAACAGGATCTTCATGGGTCGGAAGCCAGCATGGTTTGATAAAGGTCAAGGGTCAGATCGACGGTCTTTCCGATGCTGAACATGTCCTCGACGTGCCGACGGGCGGCCGCCCCCATGTCCGCCCGCAGCTCCGGCGATTGCGCCAGCTTGGCCATGGCCTGGATCAGGCCGCCCCAATCATTGGGCGGCACCAGCAATCCCTCGACGCCGTCGCGGACCACCTCGCGGCAGCCGGGAACATTGGTGGTGATCATCGGCCGGCCGCAAGCGGCGGCCTCCAGCAGCGCCTTGGGCAGGCCCTCGCGATAGGACGGCAGGACGCAGACATGGGCCTGTTCCCAGATGGCGCGGATGTCGTCCTGAGGACCCAACCACTCGACGACGCCTTCCTCATGCCAAGCGCGGAGATCCCGGTCGGTCAGGGAGGTGGGGTTGTCCGGATCGGGGGCGCCGACCAGCCACACCCGGATCGGGTCGCCCCGGCGGATCAACTCGCGCGCCGCCCACACCAGCTCACGGACGCCCTTGTCGGCGAGCATACGGCTGACCAAGGCGAAGATCACCGGGCCGGGTGGTTCGGGACTGGGCCGGAAGTGATCGAGATCCACCCCCGAGCCGCGAATCAGGGCGATCTGCTCGGGATAGGCCACGCCGCCCTTGCTCAGCAGCGCCACGTCGTCGTCGTTCTGGAGAATCAGCCAGGCGCTGCGGCGGCGCAGAACCCGGCGCAACCACATGACGATGACCTTGCGGATCAACCGGATGCGCAGCCGACCCGACATGAAGATGTAGCCCATGCCCGCCAGGGCGCTGACCGTATGGGGCACGCCGACGAGCAGGCTGACGGTGGCGCCGTACAGCACCGACTTCAACCCCACCGAATGGAGGATGTCGGGCTTTTCCCGCCGGACGACACGGTAGATTTCGAGCAGGGACAGAAGTTCCCTGAACGGATTGCGGCTCGACCGACGCAACTGGATGGGAACCACCCGGATGCCGTCGATGGCGATGTCGCCCTCACCTTGGACACGGGTGATGACCACCACGTCCCAGCCCAGCGCCACGCACGCCTTGGCTATGGGCAGCCGGTGCGACAGGAAGTACCAGCTTTCCGCCACGAAGAACGCGATCTTACGCCGCCCGTTCATACTCTCTCCCGCTTCCCGCCTGATTGGGCGACGTCGTCGTCAAAATCTTCCGCCATGAGGCATTCGTCAATACCGTTCAGGAGGTGGCTAAATCTTGATCGACCTCGACAGTGCCGAGCACCAGCCTCCCCGTATTGGTGAGGTCTGTGCCTTCAGCCACCCCCCGTCAATATTGTTTGGAGCAGAACCGAACACGGCGGCCAAGTGGAGCATCGACGATGGCGCCATGGGCTTCTATGATCTTGTCCATGAAACAGTCGCTGGCCCGGCTGAATTCGACACATCCCGATGTGAGAGGGGGGGCCACGACGGCCCTGATGTGAGCGCAGGCGCAACGGAGTGGCGGTGCATCAATGATCCCGGTATCTGTCGTTATCCTCACCTATAACGGTGGACGGTTCATCACCGGCCTGCTCGATTCCCTCGCCGATCAATCCTATCCGCGCGAACTGACCGAAGTCATCGTCATCGACAACGCATCCGGGGACGGAACCGCCGAGATCGCCGAGCGTTATCCATGGGCGCAAGTGGTCCGGCTGCCGCGCAACCTTGGCTATGCGGGGGGGAACGCGTTGGCTCCCGCCCTGGCTCGGCACGAAACGATCGCCTTCCTGAATCAGGACGTGATCTGCCATCGCGACTGGCTGGCTGAATTGGTGGCGGCATTCCAACCCGTCGTCGGCATCGGGGCCGTGGCATCGAACATGGTGATGCCCGGCGCGCCGGAGTTCGCCGCCCGTGACCGCCACAGGACTTTCGACACGGTCTATTTCGAAGATCTGTCGGTATTCGGCTATGGTTGTTATCGTAACGCTCCGGCCGCCGGCCCGCGTCCATCGCGCATCGTCACCGGCTGTTCGTTCATGACCAGCAAGACCATCGTCGCACGGCTTGGATACCTGTTCGACGTCAGGCTATGGATGTATGTCGAGGACACCGATTTCTCGCTACGCCTTGTCAGCCAGGGCTTCAAGTTACGTGTCGTGCCCACCTCGATTGTCTACCACTTGCACGAAGAACGCTTTCGCATTACCCGAGGGCGACTGAGAGCCGCCGCCAGGGCGATCATGAATCGGGTCTTCGTCTTCTATTCTTCGCTTAACGCCGTTGAATTTGCGATCTATTTGCCATTTCTTCTTGCCGGCGGCCCCTTGAAGCTCCTGGAACTGCGCATGAGTTGGCCTCGCAGAATAGTGGTTGCGTTGCCTTTCGCCCTCTTTTCGCTGGCCTGCATGATTGCGGCCCTGCCGCTGGCGCCGCTTCGTTTCAGCGCAAAACGGCGCCAGATTATGGCCAACCGCCATGTGGGAAGCCTTGGAATGCTCTCTCATCTCTTGGGACTGACAGCATGAGCGGTTACACCCGGCCGGCCCTCTATCGGTGCCATGTCTGCGGCGAGACCGGCGGCTCGACAATTCTGGCAACCGGCGCGCACATCTTGGTGCGTTGCCCGTCTTGCCACATCGTCGGACTATGGCCCCGGCCGAGTGAGGCGGAACTGACCGCTGCCTACGCCGAGGGATATTGGGACGCCCCGGCGAAAATCGGGCGGCCCGGCCTGGCCTATCGGCTACGCATGAGCGGAGTAGCCCGGCGCTTGGCCTCCTTGGCGAAGGGCGGCGCGAGACTTCTGGATATGGGCTCCGGCGACGGGGCGTTCTTGCGATTGGCCGAATCGTTCGGCCTCGACGCCTGGGGGATCGACCGCTATGCGCCGGCTGGCGCCGGGTCGCGCCAACACGAAGGCGATTTCACCGCCACCGGTTTCGAGAGCGGCTATTTCCAGTTGGTTACGATGTTCCATGTCCTCGAACACCTGCCCGATCCACGGGCAGCCCTCGCCGAGGCACATCGCCTGCTGGCGGTCGATGGCGTACTGATGATCGAGGTCCCCAACGCCGACTCGCTGGTGCTGGCGTTGGCCGGCAGGCGATGGCAGCCGCTGGAGATTCCAACCCATCTGAGCTTCTTTTCCACCGACAGCCTGAACCGCCTGGTTGAGTCGGTCGGGACCTGGGAATTGCTGTCGACCAGTCACTTCTCATGGCGGGCTTCTCCGGCGGCACTTGTGCTGACCGTGTTGCCGGGGCTGCAGCCGAAAGCCGTGCGCCGACGCAACGGCGGACGCTACCCTGTCGCACTCGCCGCCATGTATTTGGTGTTACAGATTCTGGCGATCCCGGCGGTTGCGGGTACCGCCTTGCTGGGACGGGGCTGCATCATCCGTATGATCTTCAGGAAAAAGCAGTGAGCTCCAGTCCCAATCGTCGCTACCTTCCCGCAATCGATCATCTGAGGGGGGGCGCCGCCCTGCTCATCGTATTTTACCACGGCTGGTGGCTGATCGCGCCCCACCTCCTCCACGGCAGAGCTTTCGACCCGGGCAAATGGGAAGAAGCGTCCAATCCGCTTTGGGCGCTGCTGATCGAGGGGCATACCGCCGTGTCACTGTTCATGGTTCTGTCCGGCTTCATTTTTACCGTGGGCACCTGGGGAAGCCGCATCTATTATTGGCGTTTTATGCGGAACCGCCTCTTGCGGATATATCCACTTTTCATCGCCATCACCGTGATTGCGGCGGTCGCCGATCCCCGGAACCTAACGCTGGCGGGGGTGGCGAAGACGCTTTTGCTTTGCACCAATTGCGATGGCGCTTTCGGTGCCGCGCCGTACACCAGCATGTTCTGGACGGTGGCGGTGGAATTCCAATTCTATGTGCTGTTCCCGCTGCTGCTTGTCATCCTGAACCGATGGGGTTTGACCGGCCTGGGCTTGGTCGCGGGGGCCTTTCTGGTGATTCGACTGGTCATGTTGCTGCACGGAAGCAATATGCGTGACTTGGCCTACGAGACCCTGCCGGGACGGATCGAGCAGTTTCTGCTCGGCATGGTCGCCGCCCGGATTTATCTCACCCGAGCGGCGGTGTACCGGCGACGGCTGTCTCTCTGGGCGGCGCCAATTCTGGCGGCCCAATTGTGCTTGCTTTTCGCCTTCAACCGCGTTGGCGGCGGCTGGCCGACCGTCGTTTGGTGGAAACTGCTCTGGCCGATGGTCGAGGGGGCCGGTTGGGCCGGTTTCATCGTCTGCTACACGGTGGCGGCCCACTCGGCTCGGAACGGAATATGGCGTGGCCTGCAGGCCTTGGGGACGATCAGCTATTCCGTATACCTGCTCCACTTCGTCGTGGTGGTCGCCGTGGTCAGGGCCGGACTGTTCATGACCCTCACCGGAGATGGGGCCATCGATGCCTTGATAACCACCTTCGTGGTGGTGGTCCCGCCAGTGCTGATCCTGAGCGCCATCTCTTACCGGCTGGTGGAACGTCCGTTTCTCGACCTCAGGAAAACTTACGTGATCCCCGCAAGGGAAGGCCTCTCAGAGCACCACTTACAAGCTGCAGGGCCTCAGGTTTGAGAAAATCGGGCGTGGCGCTGAAAGCGCCGGTGGCGAACTCAACCAAGTCCCGGTAATCAACGGCCGTGGGCCCACTCGCGGAGCCCGATGGCCATGCTGGTCCAGAGTAACCACACAGCCCCGACCCACTCGGAGTTGGGCGATGTCCTCCTCCGAAAAGAATTGTCCCACTCAGGCCTTTTTAATCACCTGGGCGAAGATATCGGCTTCCGATCCTCAGGATGACGCCCCTGATCCCGGCAAGGACAAGCTGTCCAGGACAACTTTTCCCAGTCGCAGCACCTCACGCTTAAGGAAGTAGCTCCCACGGCGGAGGGTGAAAGGCAGATTGCGAAAATCCAGGACCCGGGCCTTGATCAACCCCAGGGCTGTGTATTTGATCGTCTTTTGGTGCAACTTGAAAATTTCCGCTTCGGAAACCCCCGGGAAGATGGAAACGAGACGCAAGTCACGTTTGTAGAACCACATATCCCAGTTACCCACACATTCCGGCTTGATCAGGTTGTGGCGCGACGCAATCTGCCACAATCCCGACCCCGGCACAGGCGTGGTGATGCTGCCTCCGAAGAAGTCGATCAGCTTTCGTTTGTAAAGCGATTTAGCGTATTCCAGGGTCCGGGTCGACTTTTCGACATCCTCAATGGCGAGGCTGCCATCCGGGTTCTCCCAGACATTGAAGTACATGAAAAGACCCCAGACCTTGATGCCTCGTTTCTTCAGTATCCGGCAGCATTCCTCCACTTTATTAAACTTAACCTTCTTGGCGGTGCCCTCAAGCGTCTCGGGGTTTCCTGTTTCGATGCCCAGATGCACATACCAGAGCCCAGCCTCGACCATCAGGTCCACTAACTCGTCGTCGATGGGGACGGCCCGGAACTGTGCCATGATTTCGATACCGAGATCAGCTGCGATAATTTTGCGCAGTAGTTCCTTGGGTTTTTTCAGACCAGTGTTGAATTCGTCCGAATTGTCGAAGAACGACAGGAACCCCATGCCGACCAATTGACGCAATTCGGCCACGACATTATCGGGGCTGCGCACCCGATAGACTGGGCGCTCCTCCTCGCCCTCACGCCAGATATTGTTGGCGCAGAAGGTGCACGCGAACGGGCATCCACGGGCGATCAGTATCGTGGTCGAAGGCCGCTTGCGAGCGAGCGGATATCCTTTGTAAGGGCGCAGATCAATGAGGTCGCGGGCGGGGAAAGGGATCGTGTCCAAATCCTCGATGAAACCGCGCGGAACCGTGCGCACGAATCGATCGCCAACCCGCAGGCACAAGCCGGGGATCGTCATCAATTGTTCGGGGTCCGTGACACCCCGGCGCCAGTGGTCGATCAATTCCCCGAAGGTGACCTCGCCCTCGCCGATGACCACCGCATCGGTCGGACTGCGGTCCAGGGTCTCTTCGGGCAAGGCCGAGGAATGAGGCCCGCCGAAAACAATTTTCACCGCCGGATGCGCGGCCTTGACAGCCTGGGCCAGTTTAAATCCACCAATGACGTTGGTGGTGGTGCAGGAAATGCCCAGGACATCCGGCGGATTCTCCAACACCTTGGCGATCGTCTCGTCCAACCCCCAGATGGGGCCGTCGGTGCAGGCGAGTTCAAGATCCTGCGGTCCGTATTGCCGTAACCAGGACGCCAGATAGAGAATCCCCAGAGGCGGGTCGTTGCCGCACCCCAGATCGCCTGGGTTCAAATGAAAATTCGTGGGGGCGAAAACGAGGTGGATCTTCATCATGACACCTGATACTCGAGGCGGGGGATCATGCGCTTCCAGCTTACTCCGCGTCCAGCACTTCGGATTCACTCCAACAAACGATGAGCAGAACTCATCGCATGTCGGTTGGGCCCAAGGAACCGCGCGCCGCTTGAGACCGACGCAGACAGGTTTCGATCAGCGCATTGTGGCGTCAGCGGTAAAGACGCGGCATGGCGTTGATGATCCGGATAGCCCGATTGATGTCGAAACCGATGGTGTGGGCATACCATTCCAGCGAATCGAAGCGTGGAAGGTTCTCGTTCTTGACCGTATCGAATGCTTGGCCCCGCCCCTTGACGCCGGCCCGAATCTGAGCGCTTCGGAATGTATCGAACTCGGTAAAGCCGGCGATCGCTAAATATATATAATTGTAGAAGGCGGCGGTGCCGTCATCGATGCGCCATGTCGCCACCGTGTCTGGTTCGGTCTCCCAGCCGTATTCGGTGGTGATGGTCTCAAGCAGCTGATCCTCGTCCCAGGGCAGATATCGGAACAGGTGCAGGCTGTCATCCGGAAGCGCGAAAACCGACAGATAGGCGGACAGGGAGTCCCAAAGGGACTCATTCAGGTAACCTGGGTTAACGAGAACTTGGCGTCCGCAGTAAAAAAGGTAGCGCATCTTGTCCAGGATCGACAAACGCAGATGCGGCTGTGCGTCGTCGATGGTTACGCCGGTAAAGGCGATCTTGTGATTGCCTTCCTCGAGCGAATTGCCGATGGAGTGAATGATCAGGCCGACATTGAGCTGTCGCATGGTGCGGATGGCCAGTGGCAGAAGCTGCTTATCCCCCGCCATCAGAAGCGGGATCATGCCGAGATCCGGCTTGCTGAGCCAGGCTTCCAGATTCTTGCGGATGTAGCGCCGTTTACGCTCGATGTCGGCGGAGACGACAATGTGCTCCACCCCCATCTTGCCAACAATCCGGGCCTGGTTGCGCCGCCCCAGATCGGTAACCATGCCCCAATCGAACGTGAAGGCGACCGGGTTCATGCCAAGCTCGGTCTTGGCCAGATGCAGGCCGTAGGTGCTGTCACGGCCTCCTGAAAATCCGACCACGCAATCAGGCCGCCCGTCGTTCCGCCGATGTGGGGCCAGGCGCTCCTCAAGCGCCTCCCTCCCCAGCAAGCGAGGCGATTTATAGGCGCGGCAACGATTGCATACGCCGGCCTCGTCGAAGGTGATGAACGGCATGGTTTCTGGAGTCAGGCAGCGGCTGCACCGCCGCAGGCCGCTGTCGTAGACACGCCTCCAGACTGCGGTCATGGCGCGCCGGCTCTCGTCCGTGAGCTTGTAGAGCGACGGCGAAATCACCGATGGCGCGGAGAGTTCGGCCCCCCCTCCCATATCCAGGAAGGTGCGTGGCGTCGATCGCGGCTCAGCGTCGGTCGCTTCGGCGCCTTCGATGGAGAAGTCCCGGGTGGCCAGATGATCCAGGGCGACCACACAGCCCCGACCCGGTCGGAGTTGGGCGATGTCCGCCTCCGAAAAGAACGGTTCCACTCCGGCCTTTTTAATCACCTGGGCGAGGATATAGGCTTCCGAGGCGAAAACGACAGCCCCGCTGGGGGATCGGCAGGTGAACAGCGAACCGGTGTTGGTGGCCAGGACCACCACATCGTGTTCGGCAAACGCCAAGGCGACCGACGCGGATCCCATCAAGGCGCGGAACGCCGACTGTGTCGCCGCTTGCGGGCCGGCTCCCGCCGACAGACTCCGGCCGACCAGGGCGACGAGAGCCGCGGTATCGACCTCCGTGTCCGGCACGCGATTAAGGATATCATGCCATATTTCAGCGCAATTTATGATGATGCCGTTATGGATGGCCACCACACCATCTCCGGAGACCGGCTGGTTGTTGGCGTTGGAATCGCGGCCGCCATGGGTCACCAACCGTGAGTGCCCCATAAGAACCATCCCGTCACGGCATGTGACCGCACCGGCCAGCATCGACCGGTATTCTGTCGTGCGCAGCATGGCGCTGGCTGGCTGCGAACGTTTGAGAATAGAGATCGACTGGCCAGAAACCACCGCCAGCCCGGCAGCCTCCTTACCGCGGGATTCCGACAGCAGGAACAATTGGCGGAGGATCGAGGCAACACGCTCGCTTGGGAAAGAGTGGCCATCCGGCAGCACCAGACCAAAAATTCCGCACATCGGGCGTCAGCTTTCTCAGCACAGGAGGCGTCGCGAATTGGCATTAGAGCGCAAGCCGATGGATGTCAAGCAACCCGCGACACAAGAGGGGGGATTTGCTAGGATCAGCCACCCTCACTCCGCTGGAAGCCTCATGCGCCTATCCATCAAACGTCTGGTTGGCTTGGTGGCCGAAACCCTGCCGATCCCCGAACCGATCTTTGAGTTCGGCTCGCTTCAAGTTCCCGGTCAGGAAGGCTTTGCCGATTTGCGCCCGCTGTTTCCGGGCAAGCCTTATGTCGGCTGCGACATGCGGCCGGGACCGGGGGTTGACCGCGTTCTTGACCTCCACCAGATCGACCTCGCGGATGGTCAGGCCGGCACCGTATTCATGCTCGATACGCTCGAACATGTGGAATATCCCCACCGCGCCATCGCCGAGATTGACCGCATCCTGAAGCCGGGGGGCATGCTGGTGATGACATCGGTCATGTGCTTTCCCATCCACGATTTTCCGTTCGATTACTGGCGGTTCACGCCCGAGGCGTTTCGCAGCCTGTTGAAGGGCTTCGAGAGCGTCTATGTTACCGACGCCGGCGGCGCCCAGTTTCCGGTCACCGTGGCGGCCGTGGCATTCAAGGGGCCACCCCCCGCCGGCCTGAGCGAGTTGCGGGCCAAGATCGCGGCTGACGGCCTGCACGGCAGTCTTGTGGAACGCCTGACTCCCTTCATTCCGCCTATTCTTTGGACCTGGTACGCCCGAAGCAAGGGGCGCGCGGTCGCGTGCGCCGATGGAAAAGCTTGAAGTTTGGGGTGTTGCTATCATCTGATGGGGTGGCGAGCGAAGCGTGGCCAACATGTCGTGACCACTTGGAGTTGAGCCTTTGAACATCCATGCCCCATCGGGCAGTACCGTCCCGCTGGCGGGCGCCGAGATTGATGCCGCTCTAAGCGCGCATTCACTCGATGTGCTGCTTGTCTACCTCCCCGTGGATTTTGGCTGCGGGCGGTCGTTCGGCCTCCCCCCCCTGGGGGTGTTCTCCCTTGGCAGTTCCCTGGTCGCGGCGGGGTTGTCGGTACAGGTGATCGACGCCAACATCTACGGGCTCCCCTTCGAGGAGGTGCTGGACCGAATCCTGAAGCTTCAACCGCGCATCCTGGGTTTCAGCATCCTCACGCCCCATGTCCGGGCACTGACCCGACTGGTGGGAGCATTGCGCCAAACGGAATTCGGCGGCACCATCGTCTGTGGCGGCGCCCACTTCAACGATACCAAGGCCGAGTATCTGGGCTACCCCTTCGCGGCCATCGACTACGCCATGTACGGGGAATGCGAGCACCCGTTTACCCTCCTCGTCCAGCGGCTTCTGGCCGGCCAAGCGGTGGATGACGTCCCCAACCTCATCTTTCGCCGCCCTGACGGCGAGATCGCCGTCAATCCTCAATCCCTGTTCATTGATGACCTCGACAGCCTGCCCTTTCCCGATTTTTCACTGGGCGGAACCGAGATTCCCTACGAGATGATCTACGGCCGCCGCCGCCGAGCCGTCAGCATCATGTGTAGCCGGGGCTGTCCTTATCTGTGCACCTTCTGCGACGTCTACTCGGTCTGGGGGCGCAAGGTTCGCAACCGTTCGGCAGCCAATGTCTGCGATGAAATCGAGATGTTGCGTGACCGCTTCGGAATTCAGGAAATCTTCTTCCGCGACAGCACGTTCACCCTGAACTACAAATGGGTGAACTCCCTCCTCGACGAGATGGAACGGCGGAAGATCGAGATCATCTGGCACTGCAATGCCAGGGTTGATCGCATCACGCCCGAATTGCTGGCTCGGATGAAAAAGAACGGGCTGACCTGCATGTCGTTCGGCGTTGAATCCGGCGACGAGGAGATCCTTGATCGGGTCCTCAAGAACATCAGCATCGAGCAGGTCGAAAAGGCGTTTGCGCTCTGCGAGACGCTGGGGATCCAGACCACCGCCTATTTCATGGCCGGAAATCCCGGTGAAACCGCAGAAGCCGCCCGAAAAACCATGGATTTGGCCCTGCGACTACCGGTGACATTCGTGGATGTCGGCCCGACCGTGGCATATCCGGGAACAGAGACCTACCGCCAAGGTCTGGCGGATGGAACGCTGGCCGATCCGCAGTGGTATATGCGCGACATCGACATGGGGCAGGCCATCAAGGGGACCGCCCGGCTGGCCAGTCCCGGACAGTTGAATCTTCCGGGTTTCCCGCCGGAAGCCCAATTCGCCTTCTGTCGCGAATTCTTGCGTCGATTCTATCTGCGGCCCAGTGCCGCCTGGCGCATCCTGGTGCGTCATTTCAGTTGGCCCGTCCTGGTGCGTAGCCTCGGCTTCGTCCCCGCTTTTTTGCGCCTTGTCCTCAAGGGATGAGGGGGCCGCTCAAATCCAGCCACCGGAGACTCTGGGGGGCGCTGCTTGTCGTCCTGGCCCTGGCGAGTGCCGGCATATTCCGTGACGCCCTTCTGGAGATCGCCGGCGCGGCGCTGGTCATCGACCAGCCATCCGAACCCAGCGACGTGGTCATGGTCGTACGCGGCGACCCCGACTATGCCCGCGCCATCGCCGCGGGGAGGATTTATCGGGCAGGCCGTGCCAAACATGTCTATATCTCAACGGCGCTCATTGATCTGGGAGCCCCGATCCTGGCCGAGGAAGGCATCCGGGTTCCGACGGACCAGCAACTTCAGGCTTCGGCCTTGCGCCAGATGGGGGTGCCAGAACAGGCCATCCTCCTGGACGACCGGCGGCCGGGCGGTGGAACGCTGGGAGAATTACGACGCCTGAAAGCCGCCATGGCACAGCACAACCTGCATTCGGTCATCGCCGTGACCGACTTTTATCATTCCCGGCGAGTGTCCAGCATGCTGGAACGAATCATGCGGGACACGGATATTCGCGCCACCGTCAGCGTGGCGGAACCGAAGGCGGCAGAGCATTGGTGGCGGCGGCGCTATCTCGCCATCAATGTCATGCTGGAATACGTGAAATGGGGAATCTGGCTGATCTACGGTGAAAGCCAGCCTAGTTTCTCCGATGACCCGGCGACCTAATTGCGAATATTCTTATGCCTCTGCGCCAGCGCCAGCAGATACTGTCCGTAGGCGCTCGCCGCCAGTGATTGCCCCAGCACCGCCAACTGGTCGGTGTCGATGAACCCCATGCGCCAAGCCTCCTCTTCGATGCAGGCGATCTTGAGCCCCTGACGGGCCTCGATGGCGGCGACATACTGGCTGGCCTGGAGCAGGGCTTCTTCGGTGCCCGCATCCATCCAGGCGAATCCGCGGCTGAGCGGCATGGCGAACAACTGCCCCTTGGCGATGTATAGATTGTTGAGATCGGTGATCTCCAGTTCGCCGCGCTTGGACGGCTTCAAGCCGGCAGCGAGCTCCACGACCTGGTTGTCGTAGAAATAAAGGCCGGTCACCGCCCAATTGGATTTGGGGTGTTCCGGTTTCTCCTCGATGCCGACGGCGTGGAATTGCTCGTCCAACTCGACCACGCCATAGTGCTGGGGATTGGCCACGCGATAGGGAAACACCACCGCTCCCTTGCTGGCCAAGGTGATGGCGCGCGCCAACATCTGCCCCAAACCCTCGCCGTGAAACATGTTGTCACCGAGGATCAGCGCCACCGGATCGCCACCGATGAAATCGCGCCCGACCCGGAAGGCATCGGCCAGGCCCCGTGGCCGGTCCTGCTCGGCATAGCTGATGCGCAGACCCAACCGCGTGCCGTCGCCCAGCAGCCGGCGGAAGGCCGGCAGGTCGGCCGGGCTGCTGATAACCAGGATGTCGCGGATGCCCCCCGCCATCAGGACCGACAGCGGATAATAAATCATCGGCTTGTCATAGACCGGCAGCAGTTGCTTGCTGGTGGCCAGGGTGGCGGGGAACAGGCGTGAGCCGGTCCCGCCGGCCAGGATGATGCCCTTCATCGACGTTCCCCCTGCAATCGCGTTAGACAGCGTTCCAATGCCGGCCGCCAATCCGGCGGCATCACACCGTGCACCGCCGCCAGCTTGGCACTCGACAGAACAGAATAGGCTGGCCGCCGGGCCGCCGCAGGATACTCGGCGGTGGTGATAGGGGCCAGCACCGGCAAGGTGCATCCGTCACGTCCCAGCCGGCCAAGGATGGCGGCGGCGAAACCATGCCATGTCACGGGCTCGTCACCACAGAAATGGAAGGTGCCGAAGCCGGCGTCGCCGGCCCGAGCGGCGAGCAACCGCGGAGCCACCGTCACCACCGCAGCCGCCAGGGCTTCGGCAGGAGTCGGACAGCCGGTCTGGTCGTCAATGACCTGGAGCAACGGGCGTTCCCTGGCCTCGCCGCCGACAATTATCTTGGCCGGTTGAGCGACAACTATGATGGCCGGTATGATTGCCCGCTGGGGCCGGACGTAAGGAGGGGCGGAGCCCCGACTG
>NZ_CAINTR010000121.1 GCF_903853455.1 uncultured Magnetospirillum sp. | reverse complement strand
GAACTGGCCGTAGGTGTGCTCGACCATCTCGCTCAACTGGGCCATGGAGGCGTCGGACAGCGGCTCGTTGGGGGTGAGGTTGTTCTTCTTGTCGCCGCGATAGACCGAGGTGATGCGAACGCCCATGGCCTCGTTCATCTTCGAGACGTCCATGTGCTGGGCGATGACGCCGATGGACCCCACACCGCCGGTCTGGCTCAGACTGATCTCGTTGCAGGCGGCGGCCAGCAGGTAGGCCCCGCTCATGGCGTTGAAGTTGACGATGGCCGAGGTCGGCTTGATCTGGCCGGCGGCGCGGATGCGGTCGGCCAGCTCGAACGCCCCGGTCGAGGCGCCGCCGGGGCTGTCGATGTCGAAGACGAGGTGGGCCACGTCGGGATCGGCCACCGCCGCATCGACCTTGGCGGCCACCGTCTCATAGGAGGTCATCTGCTGGCAGAACTTGAGATTGCCGGTGCGCGGCACCAGCGGGCCGGCGATGGGGATCACCGAGACGCCGGACATGCCGTCATCGTCGCCATCCTCGGCATCGTCGTCCGGCTCATAGCGCCGGATCGCCATCTCGGGCACGGCCGGCTCGGCGCCAACCAGCAGGTGGGCGCGGCCGAACTCGACCGCCAGCGCCATCAGTTCGGGCGTCATCATGTGCGGCCGATTGAAGATCTGGGCGAGCAGATGCGGATGGATGGTCATGTGAGCAATCCTTCGATCTCGGCGATCTGCCGCGTCGGCACCTTGGCCGGGTCGGCGACCTTGCCGCCGTTCGGCGGAGGAGCCCCCGCACTGGTCATGTTGAGCGGCTGCAGGTAATCGTCGCCGCCGGTGACGGGGGGCATGTTCTCCAGTCGGCGGATGTCGTTGATCGACAGCCAGCCCCACTGGCGGGCCTGGGCGTAGGCGGCGTAGCGCGCGGTGATGTCGCCGCGCAGCAGGCCGGAGACGTTGAACTGGATGGTGACGCCCGCCAGCCGTTCCTCCGGCTTCAGGAAATCGCGTTCCATCGCCTCTTCGTGGCGCTTGATCCACGGCATCAGCGTGTAGATGACGAATTCGAGCGATTGCTGCTCGATGTTGGAGTGGGTGGCGCGCTCCAGGTCGCCCAGCATGTGGGCGGGGATGCCGAAGATGCGGGCGATGTCGCGCACGCCGTACTGGCGGGCGGCGATCAGCTGGGCGTCCTCGTTGGTCATGGAGAGCGGCTTGAACTCCATGCCCTCCTGCAGCAGCGCCACCTTGCCGGCGTTGTCGCTGCCGCCGTACTTGACCGCCCACTCCGAGGTGATGCGGTCGATGGCGGCGGTGTCCTTGATGGCCGGCGCCCCGGCCGGGCGGGTGATCACCCCCGACAGGCGGGTGCCGTTGCCGAACATCCGCCCGGTGTGGTGCTCGGTGCTGATGGCGATGCCCAGCGCGTCCCGGTGCAGCGAGATCGGCGAGACGCCGGTGTAGGCGTTGTCCGAGATCCAGCGGACATGATGGATGTCGCGCAGGCCGAACATCCCCTCGATCCCGTCCGGCGCCTTCAGCACCCGGTAATAGGGCATGCGGTCGATGGGGCTGACCATCACCTGGACGCGGTCGGCCGACAGCGGGTAGAGGCTTTTCACCGTGCCGTCGGGCCGGGTGAACTTGAGGGCGAAGGCATTGCCCCGCAGCCCCAGCGAGATCTGCTTGAACTCGGTGAACTGGAACGGGGTCTGGAACCCGTTGGGGGCGACGCGGAGCAGCGGCAGCACCGGGTGGTCGAGCACCCGGACGCGCCCCTGGTCGGGGGCGTCGCGGTAGATCTCCACCGGCAACTGGGCGATCGACTCGGCCAGGATGGTGACGGCGCGCTGCACGGCGGTCAGCGCCAGCGCCGTCTGCGGCGTGACGAAGGCGCCCGAATCCGAGCGCCCGCCCCAGCCGAACAGCGACGCCCCCATCCAGCCGCCGTCGCTCCGGCCGGTGGCGCCGTCGCCCGCATACACCAGACCCGAGAAGAACATTATTCCCTCTTCGTGGTGGCCAGGGCGACGGCGCGCGCCGCCAGAAACGACCACACCAGCAGGCCGCCCCCCCCGACGATCAGGGCGGCCGGCCAATAGATGACGCCGATCCCGGCCACCATCAGTGCGAAGCCGACGACCCCGACCACGAAGGCAAGGATGTCGAGGCGTTTCATCGCACCGTTACCTTGATGGAGACCGGGATTTCGACGACGTAGCGCCGGATCAGCCAGTGCCGGAGCCGACGCAGGGCACGCCTCATGCCAGGGTGACGGTGATCGACTGCGGCGCGTCGTAGGTGGCGGTCGGCACCGGCACCGAGAACGCCTGGGTGATGGGGTGGCCGATGGAATTGCCAGTGGCGTCAAGACGGACGGCCGAGGCGACATAATCGCCGGGCGGCACGTCGGCGAACACGGCGGAATTGTCCGTCACCGTCTGCGCGACGATGGCGGTGCCGCCGGTATTGGTGACGGCATTGCCGGCGGGATCGGTGATCGACAGGCTCAGCGGCCCGGCGGTGATGCCGGCCGGCAGGGCGACGGGAGCGGTGGCGACGGTGATGGTGACGTTCATGATGGTCTCCGGGTTGGACAGGAAATGCCCGGCCGGACATCCGGTCGGGCG
>NZ_CAINTR010000120.1 GCF_903853455.1 uncultured Magnetospirillum sp. | reverse complement strand
CAGCAGCAGTTGGTAGCAGCTATCTTCGTCAGGAAACCACGTTTGAAAGTCGAGCAGGGACAACTGTTTCGCCATGGCCGTGAGCGTAGCTCGACCTCCTGGACCGATCAAGCCGCCTTATGGGTCAACATGACAAGCCGCGCGCCCGGCTCTTTATCGACTGTTCGCCGACAAGCAGCCTGGAGTAAAGCCCCTCAAGTTGGAGATTGTTTCGCTCGGCGGCCTTGTCGGTGAAGACGTCGATTGCAACAGAAATGGAAATTGTTGTGAGATAGATGTCGGGCGCGCCCGGAACGGAGTATTTCACCTGATCGTGCTGAGCGCGCGGGATATAGATGGCGAGGGCACCGCCGTCCTTTCCTAGCTGTGCATCCGCTCCGAAGGCGACCTGGACCTTGGTCGAGAACGTCTTGTTGCCCTTGATCGCGTCTTCCACATACGCGGTCAGTTCGTCTCCAGTGAAATTGTCGGCCTTCCGGGCAAGCGGCCCCACCAGGTATTTGGAAGTTTCATTGCCACCGGGCGGGGGCACGTCATAATAGGCGCCAGCGTAAAAGACGCCCAGGGGCCTGTCATCCGTCTGCTGCTGGGCTAATAGCGGCCCCGACGTCAGCAGAAAGCACAGCATTATGACGCCAAATACAGCCGATCTCATTGCCCCCCCCCATTGCAAAAAATCTGTTTCTAGTTGTGCGCGCCCAAACGTGCAACGCGGCCCGATATGCCCGTCCCACTCCCGAAAACCTTAGCCCCCCAAAGCTTTCTGGCGCGATGATCTCTTGGGGTGGGACAATTGTCAATGTAGGAACCTACAGTCTGGTTAGAAAACGGGCGGCGCGTAACGCGCGGAGGGCGACCTGCCACCACAAATGTTACGGATTTATGGCGCCAGTCTTAATGGCCTCCGTCACTGCTTGTATCCGGGTCGCAACGCCGAGTCTGTCCATCGCATTGCCAATGTGGAAGTAGACGGTGCGCTCTGGCATGCCGAGGAGTCGGCCGATTTCGGCGGAGGACTTGCCCCGGGCCGCCCACATTAGGCAATTGCATTCCACTTCCTTCAGGTTTGCTGCCTCAGAAGACGGCGCGCCGGAAGGCGACAAAGTTACAATGGTTGCAGCAAGGGCAAGGGCGCCAAGGGCCAAGACATCGATAATGTCCGTAAGTGTCTCCTGCCCGATTTCGCGGAAGCGCGCGACAGTGAGTACGGCCAATAACGCTCCTGGGCCACGCACAGCGATGGCAACGCCGTGGGCAAGACCGAAACGAGCCGCCTCCCGAGCGATGCGGCGCTGACGGTCCGTGAGTTCGGGGGAGGGGGTGGTGGTCCACGTAATCGGCAGTATCGACTTCAGGCACGCGCGGACAATGCAGTCATCATCGTAATAGCGGCGCTGCCAGTAGCGATCGGTCCATTGCCTGGGGATATTTCCAATTGCCGAAGGTCGCTCGACGATTCCTGACGCCAGCGGCGGTTGCCGCAACCAGGCGATTTGGTAATACCGGAACCCGAGACCTTCGGCGAAGATGGCCAGTGGCGATTCAATGTCTGGCAGGGCATTGCTCCCTGCCATGGCCGCGCGAAGTGATCCCAGGATCTGCGTCATTGTCGTTTCCCCTGACCGATGTCGGAGTGGCACTGACGTCCCCATGGAAGGAATTGCGGTGAAATTGTGTCGCTTGGCTTCGAAATGATTTTGCCCCTGTCCTTTCCATGGTGGTCGACATCACCTCCTTATCCCCGGGGTCAAAGTTGCCGAGGAACTGCCAACGCTGGCAGTCAAGGTCAAGGCGCCGGCGAACGGCTATTTTGTCGACTGGGTAGTCGAACAGGTGCGTGGCATGCCCCAAACCTGGGGCCGCAACGTCACCGTTACGACCACGCTGGATGCAGGACTTCAAAAGGTGGCGGAGGCACGGGTGCAGGCGATGCTCGCTGCAGTCGGGGCCAAGGACAAGGTTGGCCAGGCGGCTCTCGTTGTGATGACGCCGGAGGGGGGAGTCAAGGCTATGATCGGCGGGCGCAGTTATGCCGACAGCCCTTTCAATCGCGCCGTCCAGGCGCGGCGCCAGCCTGGTTCGACCTTCAAGACATTTGTCTACCTGGCAGCCATGGAGCACGGTGCTGCGCCCACCGATAGCCACCATCGCGTCGGGCGGCTTCCGACCCGAGGTGCATGGCATCACCGAGATCCGCGATAGTGCCGGTGCCGTGCTCTACCGCTACCAACCTGACGATGCCGGGGAGGTGATCGGCGCCACCACAAACGCCAAGATGCAGGATGTAATGTCCGAGGTTGTCCGCACAGGGACAGGCAAGGCCGCCGCCCTGGACCGCCCTGCCGCTGGCAAAACCGGCACCAGCCAAGACTACCGCGACGCTTGGTTCATCGGCTTCACGGGCAACCTGGTGGGTGGCGTGTGGCTCGGCAACGACGACAACTCTCCCATGCGCATGGTTACCGGTGGCGGCCACCCAGCTCGGCTGTGGCACGACGTAATGGCGGCCGCACACCACGGAATGGCGCCAACGGCGTTGCGGACAACCGTGCTCGATCAGGCGGCATTGGCCGGCAAAGACCTTGACCGAAAGCTCGCGGCTGTATTCGCCGGCCATCTTGCGCTTGAGCATTTTCTGAATGTCGGAGCCGAAGCTGCCGTCGTTCTCGAACGGCTCGGCGCAATACTGAACGTCGATACCGGCTCGCCGGCAGATGAATTCGTTGTGCGCGGCTTCATCGGCATCCTGGAACCGACCCCAGCGGCTCACGTCATAAACGAGGATCAGGGAAAACTCGGCATTCCCGCTCTGGACATCACCGAGCAGTTGCTTCAGCGCGTTCCGGCCATCCAGGCGTAATCCGCTCTTTCCCTCGTCGGCGTAGGTGCGGACAATCTCGATGCCGCGCCGCGCGGCATATTGGCGGATGGCGTCCTCCTGGTTCTCCGTCGAATACTGCTGATGCTCGGTCGACATCCGCACGTACTCCGCCGCCCGTGTCAGGTGCGGAGGCAGAGAGGCTGCGTGTTCGGACGGCAAATGGGGCATAGGATCCGGCCTGGACTCGGGAACGCTGGCGCCAGCATATTTTACGCAGCGTATAACTTCAAGAGCCGATTGGCGTATCGGATGGGGTAGTCACTGGGGGCGGCGCGGCCTGAGGATCACGACACGGCTCTCAGCACGACCCTCGCAAGCGAGAAGGGGAGCGCGGAAGCATCGCCCGCATAGATCCAATCCATGGTGATGCCGTGCGCCTCCTTCAGCCTAGCCATCACAAGGGGGTCGGGTAGCCGCTTGCCGCTTTCCCAATGATTCCACGTCGCCGCTTTGACCCCTAGCGGCTCATAGAGGTCTTTCTGGGCCAACCCAAGGGCCAACCGCGCCGCTCGAAGGCGGGCTCCGATGGTCTTAAGGTCGTCAGGATTGCGGTCGCGTGCCATGCTGGCGTATATTACGCGACGTAAATGGCGTCAGGCAAGGGGTTGCCAGAGTCGTTCCTCTGGGGCCATCTCACGGCAGGTGCTCAACTCACTGATGGTTCCGTGCTCGGACCGACAGCCATCGACCAGTGGAACGGCCCGGACGCTGAGCGCCACGACTTCGTAGGCGATCGGCGGCACCTGGAGGTCAACCACCCGCAGGAGCCGCCCCGAGCACGAGACATCGCGTCTGGACCAACTGCGAATCCCCGACGACATCACCCCTCCGTCGGACGTCGTGGCGGCGAGTACATGGTGGACCTCGCCAACGTGCCGGCGTTGGGCTTTGATTGAGGCTGAGGCCATCATCAAGGACGCCAACCAGGGCCATGCACCATGATCCGACGCCGACGGGGAAGTGGCCCGCCGCCCGGCACGGCCATCAAATTTGATCGAGTTCGGCGGATGGGCAGATGACCTCATCCCAAACTAGGTGTATGAGAGAGGAATGACCCTTTCGTTCAATAACGCTCCGCTGGTGGAACTTATCGCCGAGCTGCGATGGAACCAGCTCCCCCAGATGGGCGCTGTGCCAGCGCCGCCTGCGCCCCAGGGCATTCAACAGCCCACGATGTTCGTCCTCGGCCATAACGCCGTTGAAGAATTTCTGATGCGGGTTGGCGGGGAGGTATACCAACGCGGCTATCGCCTTGCCGAGCGGCTGGTTCCTCCGGGGTTCCCCATCATGCCGTCGCAGGCGGTTTGCCGTTATCGCAGTTCCGATGCCAACAAGGCGTCGACGATGTATCAGGCGGGTTTTGGGACGTTCACGGTGAACGCGGTTCCGCCCTACAAGTCCTGGGAGGAGTTTGCTCCTGTCGTCGCGGGTGGTGTGGATGCCCTGCTTGCCGCCAGGCAACCGGAGGGCAATCTCCCGCAGTTCCTTTCCGTGAGTCTGAGATATATTGACGCGTTCCGGGAAACGCTGACCGAAGGACACGACGTGTCCTCGTTCCTGTCTGACGTCTTGGGGTTCACGGTGGGATTGCCCGAAGTGGTCTCCAGGAAAATTGCCGTCGATCAGAAAGCGAAGCCTTCGATTCAGCTTTCCGTCCCCTTGGCGAACGGGATGAGAATGGACATGGGCATCGGCGAGGGAATGGTAAACAACGAAGGTGCCGTTCTCATGGACACGACCGTCTCGGCCGTCGAGCCTGTCGAAGCGGACCGTGACGCCATCATGGCCGTCATGAATGCCGCTCACGATATTATCCACGAGGTATTCATGGAAGTGACCAAGCCAATCCAAGGCTTGATGCAGCCGAACGAACGAGGGTGACGGCCATGCCGCTCGATCTTCCACATTTGGTCGATGTCCACTTTTCGCAGCAGCCCCCCGCAATCGTGCAGGCTTGGCAGCCAGCACCCTCGCAAGGCGGGGTTTGGTATCCGCATTCATCAACAGTGAGCTGGGGCGAGCTGATGAATTCACGACACCACATCGACCAGCTTGCTTCGATGCCCACCGACTGGGACGGCTATGGTGCCCTTCCCATCAGCCAGGAAACCAAGCTGAACGCACTGAGGGCATTGGACGTTGTCACCCGGAGAGCCCCCGTACCCGACATCGTGCCGAACTCCAACGGGACGCTGTCGTTTGAATGGGAGACCGCTGCGGGGTTCGGCCATCTGGAGATCGGCCAGACCCGGTTCAGCTTCCATCTGAAACCGAATGCGGTCGGGTCGAAGTCGATATTGGCGGACGGACAGGCCGCCGACATCCCCATGAACATCGGAGCTTACGTTTCCGCAGTGCTGTTCCCTGAGAGATTGCTGGCGAACGCTGTCACCCAAATTGTCTTCAGCGGACGGCATGTCTGATCTGCCTACTGAAATCGGCGATGGTGAGAGTATCGTCAGGGCCATCAAGACGCCGTATCACCTTAATAAGAAGAAGACAGCCTTGCACCCAGCGGCCTTTAAGCCGAAAGCTGGGACGGACGACCTATCCGTTATGAGGCTTGATTACCTCGGCAACAACGCATGCAAGGACAAGGCTGTCGAAATAGCGGGCGCGGGATACGTGGGATTGGGCGTTATCCGCGCTTCGTCCATACGTGGCGCGGGGTCCGATGTGTTCGATTCGCGGGAAGAATTCTGGGGGCATGCCCACATATCGCATGGAATTGTCATCCAGCCCAATGAGCCGCTCAGTGCAGAGGATAACGCGTGGTTCACGGAGCGGCTGAAAGAACTGGTGAAAAACACCACATACTATCCCGACCCGGTGCCCGCGGCGGCGGGATGGAACGGCCCACCGTTGCAGCCTCCGGCCGCGTAGGCGAGCGGCCTCGCGGAATGGAGAAGGTTTGACGCCAGTGGCGCCCCCTCCGCCACCCACCCTTTAGGGTGGGCATATTTCCTGGAAATCTCCAGTAAAACCCGTGTCTTTAGGCCATTCCGGGTGGCCACCAAGACCAGAGACACCACCCTTCGGGGTAGGTATCAGGCCCATCTCTCCCGAT